>JACQGG010000190.1 GCA_016199665.1 Acidobacteriota bacterium
CCCCATTTCCACCCGCACGAATCACCCTGGCTGATGGTGGGTCCACTGGTGGCGCTGGCGGTGTTGTCAGTGGTAGGCGGATATGTGATGGTGCCGGCGTGGTTTCCGGTGGGCAGTCAGGGGTTGGAGCATTTTCTGGAACCGGCGCTGGAACACCAGTACGTGGCGGCGGTGGAACCGGCGGCCGGTCACGGGGTGGAAATGGCGTTGACGGCAGTCTCGGTGGGGGTGGCGCTGCTGGGGGTGGGGCTGGCCTACTTTCTTTATCTGGTGAGGCCGGAAGTGCCCGGGCAACTGGCCACCCGGTTCAGGCTCCTCTACCAGACCCTTTTCCACAAGTACTACGTCGACGAGATCTATGACGCGGCCATCGTCAACCCGATCCAGCGAGTGTCCAGGTCTCTTCTTTGGCGAAAAATCGACGTTGCGGCGATCGACGGCACAGTGGAAGAACTGGGCCTGCTGTTTCAAAGCGGAGGCGATCTGCTAAGACGAATGCAAAGTGGTTACATGCGCACTTACGCAACCTGGATCCTGTTCGGAGCTTTTGTCGTTCTCCTCTATCTCGCGGCTCGATTCTGATGCCTATCTTGAGCGCCCTGATCTTGCTTACCGCACTGGGCGGCTGCCTGGTCCTGGCAGTTCCTGCATCGCGTCAGGGGTTGGCCAGGTTGATCGCGCTGGCCGCGGCTCTCCTGGTCCTGATCCTGACGGTTGCGCTGTTTCTGCGCTTCGACTCCGGAGCCGCGGAGATGCAGTTTGTCGAGCACTATCGCTGGATCCGGGCGGGCTCCATCCACATCGACTACCACGTGGGAATCGACGGCATCAGCCTGATGCTTATTCTTCTCACAGCGGTGATGACCCCGCTGGCAATGCTCGGCTCGTGGAAATCCGTTCAGGAGAGGGTCAAGCCGTTTTTTGCACTACTGCTGTTTCTCCAGGCGGGCATCATCGGGGTCTTTGCCGCGCTGGATCTGATGCTGTTTTATTTCTTCTGGGAACTGACGCTTGTTCCCATGTATTTCTTGATCGGAATCTGGGGCTATGAACGGCGAATTTACGCGGCAGTGAAGTTCTTTCTCTACACCATGGCCGGATCCCTGCTGATGCTGGCCGCCATCATTGCGCTCTACTTTTTTAACGGCGCCACGACCTTCAGCCTGCCCGAGATTGCCGGGAATGTTCAACAGCGATCGCTGCTTCTCCCTGCGGCGGTGGAAGTTCCGCTTTTTCTCGCCTTCTTCCTGGCGTTTGCCATCAAGATCCCGATTTTCCCGCTTCACACCTGGTTGCCGGACGCGCACGTAGAGGCCCCGACGGCGGGATCGGTGCTGCTGGCAAGCATCCTGCTGAAGATGGGAGCCTACGGCCTGATCCGGTTCTGCCTGCCGCTGTTCCCCCGGAGCTGCATCCGGCTTGCGCCCGCCATCGTGGCGCTGGCGTTAATCGGAATCATCTATGGCGCTCTGGTGGCGATGGTACAGCCCGACCTGAAGAAGCTCATTGCCTATTCTTCCGTCAGCCATCTGGGATTTGTCGTGCTTGGAATCTTCAGCTTCAACAACGAGGGGCTGATGGGAGCCAATTATCAGATGTTGACCCATGGCGTCACCACCGGGGCATTGTTTCTTCTGGTCGGAATTCTCTACGAGCGACGGCACACGCGGCAGATTTCAGACTTCGGCGGCATCGCCCACGTGATTCCGGTGTACAGCTCATTCTTTCTCCTCACCACGCTGGCTTCCATCGGTCTGCCTGGCCTGAACGGCTTTGTCGGCGAATGGCTGGTGCTGCAGGGAACGTTTCTTGTCAGTCCGAGATCGGCGGCGCTGGCGGCTACCGCCATGATTCTGTCTGCGACCTACATGCTCTGGATGTACCAGCGAGTGTTCTTCGGGAATCCGTCGGATTCCAATCGGCGGGTTCCGGATCTTAAACTGCGCGAGTACGCGATCCTCGTTCCCGCAGCAGTGCTGATGATCTGGATGGGAATGTACTCGGCGACTTTTTTGAGAAGGATGGACACGGCGACGGCGCGAATTGTTTCCGATATTGAGGCGGTGCGACAGCAGATTAGCCCTACAATCTATCGGGTCAGCCGCTAGCCATGACGGAGTTTCGCTGCCTGATCCCCGAAACAATTCTGAGTCTGGTGGCGTGCGCGATCATGCTTTTCTCACCGCGCGTGCGCCGCGCGAACTCCACGATTCCCGGAATCCTCTGCGCAGCCGGTTTGCTGTTTGCAGGCGGAGTGACGCTGCTCACCTGGAATCAGCGCTCCGTCGCGTTTGCGGGGATGGTGCGCATTGACGAGTTCACCCAACTGGCACGGCTGCTGCTGTTTGCGATTCTGTTTTTTGTTTCGCTCGCTTCCGTGGACTTTCTGAGGCGGGAACAGATAAACCATCGGGAGTTCTACTCGCTGCTGCTGTTTGCTGCCGTGGGCGCCTCCCTGATGGTCGCGTCATCGGATCTGATTTTGACTTTCCTGGGGATCGAGGTGCTGTCGATCAGTTCCTACATCCTGGCCGGTTTTAAACGGGACAACCCGCGCTGCGTTGAGGCATCCCTGAAATACTTCCTGCTCGGTGCCTTCTCTACTGCCTTCCTGCTTTACGGAGTGGCGCTGCTGTACGGTGAAACCGGCAGTACCCGCTACGCGACGCTGGCGACCCGGCTTCAGGGGGCGCCGAACGCCCTGACGCTTGCGGGGCTGTCCTTCATCCTCACCGGATTTGGCTTCAAAGTGGCGATGGCGCCGTTCCATATCTGGACGCCGGACGTTTACGAGGGCGCTCCCACTCCGATTTCCGCTTTTCTGTCGGTCGGCTCCAAGGCGGCCGCATTCCTGGCGTTGCTTCGGGTCCTTTATGTGGCGCTGGCCGGCATGAATAGAGAGTGGAGCGACGTGCTCTGGCTCGCGGCGGTCTGCACCATGTTTCTGGGCAATCTGGCCGCGCTGAGCCAGAGCAACATCAAGCGGCTGCTGGCCTATTCGTCGATTGCCCACGCCGGCTACACTCTGCTCGGGCTTGTATCCGGCAGCCGGTCGGGCGTGGAAGCCGTTCTTTTCTACACTCTGGCCTATGCTCTGATGAATCTCGGAGCATTCACCGTTGTGCAACTCATCAGTCGCCAGGGGGACCAGTGCACGTCGCTGGACGACTACCGGGGTCTGGGCCGGCAGCACCGCTGGCTTGCGGCTTCCCTGTCACTTTTCCTGTTTTCCCTGGCGGGGATTCCTGCCACCGCCGGATTTATGGGAAAATTCTTCCTGTTTTCGGCTGCAGTCGAGCAAGGGTTGTTCTGGCTGGTCATTCTGGCCGTAGTCAACAGCGCCGTCGCCGTTTATTATTATATCCGCGTGGTCGTGATCATGTTCATGCACGAGCCTGACCCGCAGCAGGCGCCGATCGACATGCCCGCAGCGGCCGCTGCGGTTATTGCCGTCGCCGTGGCCGGGACCCTGCTGCTGGGAGTTCTTCCGGGTGTTGTCCGGCGCGCCGTGGAGGCCGCAACGACAGCTCTGGTTCAATAGACGGACCCGCGGACAATCCCGGCACGGCATGACGCGCAAAGGCGCAGCCAGGGGATGACTCTCCCCCAGCGCGTCCGGATGAAAAGGGAAACGATGCAATGGGAATCTTGTTGAAAAGGCAAGAGTCTTCCAACGACAACCGCTATGAAGGACGTCAAGAAAAAACTGGAAGATGAAATTCGGGTTCTGGAGGCGGAGCTGAAGATTGAACTCCCCCGGGCCATCCAGAAGGCGAGAGAGCATGGAGATCTTAGCGAGAACGCGGAATACCATGCCGCCAAGGAGCGCCAGCGATTCGTGCAGGCCAAGGTTTCTCATTTGAGAGAGCGCCTGGCCAAGCTCTCTATGGTCAACCTCAAGAACATTCCCGAAGGAAAAGCGGCCTATGGGTCCACCGTGGTCGTGCGAGACACCGAGAGCGACAAACAGGCAACTTACAAGCTGGTGACCAGCGAAGAGGCGAATGCGGCCCTGGGCCTGATCTCCGTCAACTCCCCGGTCGGGCAAAGTCTTATGGGGCACGAAGAAGGAGACGAAGTGGAGGTCCATACTCCAGGCGGGAAAAAAACCTACGAAATCCTCAGGCTCACAACCATTCACCAGGAAGTGCAGGAGTAGAGGCGTCTATTCTTTTTTTCCGTTTGAGAAATAGCGCTCAACGACCGCGATTAAAATATTGAGCCGCTCGTCGGTTCTCTGTTGCGCCTGGGCCACGCGGTTGAAACCTTCCTCCGTCCGGCGCGCCAAGTCCTCCACAATGCGCGCGGTTCGCAAGAGAAACTCACCGAGATCTCCGACGCGGCCGGATAGCTGCCCGACCTGCTCGGATAGCTGCCCGATCTGCTCGGAATGCCTTTCAACGGTCGCCGTTAGCTGCGCCTGATGGCTGGCCAGGAATTCGATTTGCCGCTCTATCCTTTCAAATCGCTCTTCCGGCTGCATGGCCTCATCTTAGCACCTTTGTTACACCGCCGGAGGATTTCCTCCACCATGCGTGCACGCGCAACCTCCTGAAGGAATCAGGTCAGGATCTGCGGCCTCATTGACTAGATCTAATGCACCCGGTCTTGGCGTAACGCAGGGACTCCAGCGAAGATTCACTTCGGCTCCTTGCCGGCCAAATTTCGCAGTTTTTCTTCAATCGCCTTCTGTTTTCGGTGCAGTGCAAAGATGTAGATAAAAAGGGCCGTCCAGACCAGCGAGTAAGCGGCGAAAAGGTAATAGTTCATAGGTCCACCGATTTCAGAGAGATTTCGTAGTCCTGCCATTGCTGGCGCACACGCAGATCCAGCAGCACGACAAAAAAGAGCGTAAAAGCGGCCAGCGCCACAAAGAGCGCCGTTTTCATGGCCGGATCCAAATTCATGCTGCTGGAGGTGATCACCACCGGATGAATGGTGCGCCACCACCGGATCGACATGAACACGATGGGAACGTCAATGAAACCTATGATTCCAAAGACCGCCGATATCTTGTACTTCTTGTCGCTTTCCGCCATGTTGGAACGCAGCAACAGGTAGGAGACATAGATCAGCCAGAGAATCAAAAAGGTTGTGAGCCTGGGGTCCCAGGTCCACCAGGTGTTCCACACCGGCTTGGCCCAGAGCGGTCCGGTGATCAGCACCAGCGTGGCAAAAATGACGCCGATCTCGGCGCTGCTTGACGCCCACACATCATACTTTCGCTCTCCCGTCGCCAGATAGACGATGCTGAACACAAAGAGTATCAAGAACGCGAGCATGCACAGCCAGGCTGCCGAGAGGTGAAAATAAAAGATCCGCTGCACCTCCCCCATCTCTTTTTCCCTGGGAGCAAAAATGAAGGCGCAGTAAAGTGCCAGCAACATGGCCGGATACAGCAAAGCGAGAAGGAAAGCGCGCATTTAGTCACCTAGCACATAATCAAAAATCACCAGCGCGGCGGTCAGGAAAATCACGTCGAAGACAAGCAACAGGGTCAGCCAGTGCCAGTTCTCGATATCGCCGCTGATCTTGATCGCCTGCTCCGTCAACTGCACGGCGACAATCAAGACCGGAATAATAATGGGATACATCATGATGGACAACGCCACTTCGCGCAACTTTGAACTTTCGGCCATGGCGGAAAAAAGTGTGCCCACAGAGGCGAGCCCCAGCGCGGTCAGCAGGCAGATAACCGGAAACAGCCAGAAGCGCCAGGTGACAGTGAGGTCGAAAAACACCACAAACAATGGAAAGATGAGTAGCATCAGCAGCACGATGATCAACAGGTTGCTCAGAAACTTGCCCAGGAAAACCCAGCCGGGATCGAGCGGCAGCAGCGACAGCGCTTCGATCGCTTGGTCGGCGCTTTCCCGCTGAAATGTCCGGCCCAGTGTCAGCACCGAGGCAAACGCAATGGCAATCCAAAATATGGCCGCTCTTCCCTGCCGCAGCGCATCCGATGACGGATCAAACCCGAACGTGAAAAGGAGCAGGACCACCAGACAAAAAAAGAGATTGGACAAGAATCCCTCCTTGCTGCGAAATTCCAGCAGCAAGTCCTTTTTCATAATGGCGATTGCAACCCTGGCGCCGAGACTCACGTTGATGCGCCCCCCGGCGCCGGCGGCGCCGGGCCGGCCTCCGTTTCTTTGATCCGGCCGTGGCTCACCCGGTAGGCCCGGCTCGCCAGCGGCCAGCTCAGCTCCAACTGGTGGGTAACCAGGACGACGGTTTTTTCGCGAATCCACTGAAGAAACGTCTGCACAAAGGAGCCGTCCAGCGCGTTGAAGGGCTCATCGAGCAGGAGGATCTCCGGGTCATGCAGCAGCAGGCGCGCGATGGCAAGCCGCTGCTTCATCCCTGCCGAATAAAACCGAACCCGCCGCCGGCAAGCGTCCCGATCCAATCCAACTTGTTCCAGCCAGTGACCGGAGCGCTCACACGAAATACCCCGCAGCGCGCTGAAAAAGGCCAAGTTCTCCTCGCCGGTGAGGTCCGGATAGAGCGAGGTAGAGTGTCCCAGGTATCCCATCTTGCGCCGGTAGTCATTGACACCGTCGCGACTGCCATAAAAAAGGACGGAACCGGAAGTGGGGGAACTGAGTGAGGCGATGATCCTGAGAAGCGTCGACTTGCCGGCGCCGTTCGGTCCGAAGAACAGGATGCGCTCGCCGGCCACGAGGCTGAACTGCACTTCCGTCAGGACCGGCCAGGTCCCGAACACTTTGCCCACGCCGGACAACTGCACAATGGGTGAAGTCATGGGAACTTCACCCATCCGGCACAACATCCAAAAGAGCCCACGCAAACGCCGAGGTCGCGGAGTTTCGCTGAGACGGCAAGCTCAACGACAAAATCTTTGTAAAAAACAAGAGGCTTCCAACCCGTTACGCGAAGAGCGCAAAGATGCATCGGCACTTTTCTCTGCGGCAGCAAGCGGGATTCAAAGGCCGCCGATAACGGGGGAGGGGCAGGAATTGCAGCTTCGCAAATTTTGCGCCGAGATTTCTCCACGCGTGCTCATGTCTTCTTGACGGACTTCTTGTCGCTCTGTCTGATTGAGGCGTGCACGTCTTCGATTTTCTTCAGCACCTCAATCGCCTTATTTTCCGATTCCTGCTTCAGCATTTCGTAGTCCGGGCGGGAAAGCTTCCCCATGCGGACTTCCAGCTCAATGTCCTTCAGCGACAGGTACGCCTCCTCTTTCTCGTTCAAGAGCTCATCCAGCTTGCTTTGCGCCCGAATCGCAGCAGCGGAGGCTTGCGGCGGCGGCCGGAAAAAGGGATACGCGATAAAGAGGAGCAGCGTTACAAAAAGCAGAGCGGCGACCAGTTCGATCAATCTATTTTTCCCAGTTCGCTATTCAGGCGTTGTTTGTACGGGTCTTCGGCGGCCGGAGACGCGGGCGCAGCGCTCGCTTTTCTTAAGACCGCTTCCCTGCGGTCCAGATCTGACTGCCAGTTCCGAATCTTGCCAATCAGGAAAACACCGCCAATCAAGATTCCTGCAAAAGGAAGAATCCAGGCGATAAGGTTAAAGCCCTTCTTGGGCGGCGAGGCCAGCGCGACCAGACCGCTGGCGTTAACGTAGTGGGCAAAGATCTCATCCACCGTCTTGCCCTGGCTCAGCATCGTCTCGACCTCCCGGATGGTCGCGTCGGCCACGCCGCAGCCGCAAACGGAAACCGTCTTGTTTCCACAGCCGCAAAGGCATACCAGATTGGAAGTGATCTCTTGCACCTGCTCTTTGGTGACCGGCTTGCCCGGCGCGGCGGCCGGTAGCGATCCGACGGACAGGGAAAGACAAAGCGCCAGAAATACCAGGCCCCCAGCGACCTCCGGGCCGGGGCGGTGAAAGAGCCGCACGACCGCCAGAGGGAGGCATCCCGACCTCCTGCTAGGCTGCATGGCGAACTTCCTGACGCATGGTCCGGGCCAACGCTCTTCGCTGGCGGTTCGGCATCATCACAAACAGAGTTCCCAACGCCATCACAAAGCCGCCAAACCAGATCCAACTGACTAAGGGATTGATATAGATCTTGAAAGTCGCCGCACCTTTGTCATCCCACCCGACCAGGACAATATAAAAGTCCTCATCAAATTGAGACAGAATGTCGACTTCCGTCTGGGGCTGCTCCCCCTTGAAGTGGAAGTGCTTTTCCGGCCTCATGGTCGCAAGTTTCTTGCCATTCCTGAAGAGGTCCACCCTGGCCAGGGAGACCTCTTTGTTCACTTCCCGCCGCTGGCCAAAGCTCTGAAATGTAAATGAGTAATTCTTAAACCGGGCCGTTTCGCCCTGCCGCATCACAAAATCCTGCTCCATCCGGAAAAAGGATGACCCGATGATTCCGACAAACACGAGAACCACTCCGGCGTGGATGATGAATCCGCCGTAGCGCCGTTTGTTGGTCGCCACCAGCAGGTAAAGGGCGCGCAACCAGGACTCGCCCTGCTCACTCTCCGCCCTGGCCGCCTGCCGGGCGCGCGTTCCCTTCCAGAATTCCCATACGACGGTCGCCAGCACGAACACCGATGCGGCGAAAAACAGCAGCGGCATCGGCTGCATCACGCCGAACACCATGGCTGCCGGAATAGTCGCGATGCCGGCAATCAAAGGATAAAGAAAGTTGCGATTGAAATTCTTTACGCTTGCCTTGCGCCACGCAATCAGAGGACAAACTCCGGTCAGTGCCAGGAGGGCAAACGCCACCGGAAGCGTGACGTTATTGAAGAAGGGAATCGACACGGAGACTTTGACTCCGCGCACCGCTTCCGACACGATGGGAAACACGGTGCCCCAAAATACGGCGAAGGCAATCCCCAGAAACAGCAGGTTGTTAAAAAGAAACGAACTCTCACGGGAGAAAAATGCGGTAAGCCGCTGTTCCGGCTCAAGCTGGCGGTTCTGCAGCCGGCGGAACAGAAAGTAGAAGGAAATCCCCAGCGAGCCGCCGATGAAAGCGACAAAGAAACTCCCGATGTTGGACTGGGCAAAAGAATGCACCGAAGAGACCACGCCGCTGCGCGTCAGGAACGTTCCGAACAGGCACATTTCAAAAGTCAGGATGATCAGCACCAGATTCCAGACCTTCAGCATTCCCTTCTTCTCCTGGACCATCACCGAGTGGAGAAATGCGGTCCCCAGGAGCCAGGGCATGAAGCTGGCGTTCTCAACCGGATCCCAAGCCCAATACCCGCCCCACCCCAGCTCCAGGTAGGCCCAATGGGCCCCCATAAAGATCCCCATAGTCAGGAAGAGCCATGCGACCAGGGTCCACCGCCGGGTCGTCTTAATCCAGACCGGGTTCAGATTGTTGCTGACCAGAGCGGCCACGCCGAATGCAAAGGGAACGGTGAAACCGACAAAGCCAAGATACAAGTGCGGCGGATGAACAACCATCCAGTAGTTCTGCAGTAGCGGATTCAGACCCGTCCCGTCCGCAGGGCGAGCGGCGCCCAGGGTGGCGAAGGGGGGCGCTACAAAAGTGAGAACTGCAAGGAAAAAAGACTGCACGACGGCCAGCGCCGCGCATACGTAGGGCATCAATTCCCTGTTCTTTGCCTGGTTCTGAAAGACAACGACGACGGTAAACACCGACAGCAGGAGCGTCCAGAAAAGCAACGAGCCCGTCTGACCTCCCCAGAAGGCGGTGACTTTGTAATGAAGCGGCAGATCCAGGCTGGTGTAGCTGGCAACGTACTCATTGTTGAAATCGCTGTGGATCAGCAGCGAGATTAGCGATGCCGAGGCCAGCGCGATCAGCACAAAAGAGCCGATCAGTGCGTTTTCGCCGCTCTGTGCCAGCACCGGATCGGCTCTCTTTCCAGCCAGCGCGCTGACAAGAAATGCGTAAGCCGCGACTACCAATGCCGCAGTCACGCAGTAAAAGCCAAATTCATTCATGGACGGCTCTTGGCTTCCTGGGGGCCGGACTGAATCCCGTACTTCTCCTGGTGCTGCCGCCCCACTTCGGTGTCGTACTGACCTTCATATTTTGAAGGACACTTGGCGAGCAGGGTGTGAGCCCGGAAGGCGCTGCGGTCCGCGTTGAGTTTCCCTTCCACAACCACTTCCGAATCATCCTTAAAAGTGTCGGGAACGATGCCGGTATAGCGAACCGGCATCCTTGAATTGCTTTCCGCCATCGTAAACTCGACCGACATTGTTGCCGGATCTCGCCGGATGCTTCCCGGAACAACCTTGCCGCTGACACGAACCCCTTCCGTGCTGGCAGCGGGCTGAGCCATCAGTTCGGAAAGTTTGTAGTAGTAGACGGTTGTCTGGCTGATACCGCTAATCATGAGATAGGAGATTGCAGCGATGACGATCGTTCCGGCGACAATCAGTTTGATCCGTCCCTTACCCATGAGTGTTCCCCTCCTGACCGGTGGTACTCCAATTCTAGCAAACCTGGCCGATCCAGACAAATCCGTCTGCCGCCATGTCGGCCGCCAATTCACGCCTTGCTGCGGCCGGAG
>JACQGG010000012.1 GCA_016199665.1 Acidobacteriota bacterium
CGGTTGCCAGTCCCGAATTGGAAAATCCCGGAGCCCTCCTGGAAGAACTCTCTTTTCTCGGGGAAAAACAGGCTGAACCGGGACAGGTTGACCTGCGCTTGGTCCACATCGGCCTGGGCAAAGTCGGGATTGACCGCCGCATCGAGCGTCACTTGCGGCCGAATCAGATACTTGGCGTCCTCGATGCCGATTTCTCCCCGGGCGCGGGTGGATTCTTTGCCATTCGCGGGAGATTGGAGAGTGCCTCCGGCGGCGTAGGGCTTGACCCGAAACCGAAATCCCCGGATGTCCGATAATCCTTCCAGATGCCCGGAGCCGGAGATCTTCAAGAAGGAATAACCCCTGTTGTGACCCGCCCAGAAGACGTCCTCATTCTTCCGAATGATGGTCCGATGAAAGTTCATCCCCCACACCGAACCGCCCCGGCCCGCAAATCGCATCGTCTTGAAGGGGATCGCAATTTCAGCGACCCAGCCCTCCTGGGTGATTCGCGCTTTGGAAACCCATTTCTCATCCCAGTTGTCGTTAATGCTCTGCCCCTCGCCGCCTATCGTCTGATCTCGCTGCGTGCCGAGGGGGTTCACGCGGAACCGGTAGCCGTTGCGATGGTCATGGAAAGTGTCAAACATCACCTCAAAGATATCGTCGCCTTCCATTTCAGCGTCGCGACGAAGCTCGCTCGCCACAATCCCCGCCGGATTGGAGTCGTAGCACTTGACGCCCAGAAAGATGTAGCGGGTATTGAACAGAATTCTGACTTCCGTGCGCTCGGAGGCCGGGGCGCCCTCTGTCGGGTCCCGCTGCAGAAAATGCGTGATGGGAGGGGCCAGCGACCAGCTCTTTTCATCGAAAAGGCCGTCAACAACGATTGCTTCTTCCGTCCTGACCGCGACAGCGGCGGGACTCGGAAGCTGGTGGCCAGGGCTGATTGGCGCTGCAACCTGCTGGCCAAAGAGGCTGCCAGCCCTCTCCGCCAGGCAGACCATCAGGCATAGGGATGGAAAGATCAGGGAGGACAAGCCGATCCCAATCTTTCGTGGAAAATAGCAGATCAAATCGTTCTTATGACCGCAATTCAGCGCACAGCGCAACATACATAGCATTTGCCCGAGATTTTCGGACTTCAGCCTTCGCGTGGTTCGAAATTTATTTCACCGCCGGCGCGCCAAGTCAAGCTCAGATGTTCAAAAGGGGTTCTGTCGAATGTTTGCAATCCTGTCCTACTTCACCTACAATGGCGCGCCAACGGTACTCTTTGCGCCGAACCGAATGTATAGGAGCCGGGTTGTATCCCTAGGGTTTGCCTGATGGATGTGGTTCGATTCTTCCCCCTGCTGGAAAGACACACCTGGTTGGGCTGTACTGTTCTGCTGTTGCTTCTTGCCTCCGGACCCTTGGCTTTCGGACAGGCAAATCATGACGGTGACGAGCGCCGTTATAAGGTTCTCTACGTGGAGGCTCCTCCTGTTGTCGATGGAGATCTCTCCGATCCGATCTGGCAGAACGCAGCAGTCATTAGTGATTTTACCCAGCAACTCCCCGTTGCCGGGGGCCCTCCCTCACAAAAGACGGAACTAAGACTGGCCTATGACCGCGACGCTATATATGCCGCTGTTTACTGCTATGACTCGGATCCATCGACGATTCAAAAGTCGTTATCCACTTATCGGGATGATGAGCTCTGGAGGAAGGATGACGCCTTCCAGCTCATGTTTGACACTTATCATGACCACCGGCGGGCATTTGCCTTCAGTGTAACTCCCCGCGGGACCCGGCAGGATGGACAGATCGATCAAGGCGTTTGGTTCAACGTCTGGGATGAGGTCTGGGAGGTCCGGACTCGCCTGAAGGATGATGGATGGACCGCCGAATACCGTATCCCCCTCCGAATTCTTCGCTTCCCGCTTGGAGGCGACCCGCCTTGGGGTTTTAACGCGGAGCGTTTGATCAAGCGCACCAATGAGCGAATCCAGTGGGCGCCGATCCCATCCGGAGTCGGCGTGGGAAGAGCCGAGTACTGGGGGCACCTGGAAGGGCTGTCAATCGTTGAGCGGCAGCGCAATATCCAGACCATCCCCTATGTCACTGCCGGTGTTAGGAGAGAACGAGGGCGGGATGCCGAGTACCCCAGTATTGAGGCCGGCGTAGATGCCAAGACGACTCTGACGCCGACACTGGCGATGGATCTCACTTACAACACGAATTTTGCGCAAGTGGAAGCCGACGACCGGCAGGTCAATCTCACGCGCTTTCCGCTCTTTTTTCCGGAAAAAAGGGAGTTTTTTCTGGAAAATGCCCAGTTGTTCGAGTTTGGGATTCTCCAGGAGCTGCAGCTATTCTTCAGCCGCCGGATTGGCCTGGAAGGCGGCAGGCCGATTCCTTTGTTGGGTGGAGCGCGTTTAACGGGCCGGGCCGGCCCCTTTGATGTCGGTCTGCTGACGACGCAGACCGAGAGCCAGGGAGAAAATCCGAGCAGCAATCTCAGCACGGCCAGGGTGCGGTGGAACGTGGGGAGGCGTTCCCGAATTGGAGGCATCGTTACGTCCGTATCTTCCGGTGCTTCGGGAAATCGGGCTTTTGGACCCGACATGCTGCTCTGGCTGGGGCGATACCTCAGCGTTGAAAGTTTTCTGGCGGTCATCGATGACCGCAAACTGAAGAGTCACCCGACTGCTTTCTCCAGCGCGCTGGCTTACAACCAGGATCGGTGGGGAGTCGATCTGCGTAC
>JACQGG010000198.1 GCA_016199665.1 Acidobacteriota bacterium
CAGCAAACCACTGCGATCTTTCCCCAGATCGCCGACGGCATTGTCGGCGGCCTTCGCTTCACCGCGGAAATTGAAATAGAAAATCTGGGCACGGCGCCATTTGCCGCAACGGTGGAGTTCTTCGGAGGCAACGGTCAGCCGCTCTCTTTTGATCTGCGGCTCCTTAGCGCCGGTTCTCCTCCACAGTTGGCCAGCAGGTTCGAATTCTCTGTTCCCCCCGGAGCCATGCGCCTCCTGCGCGGGGGCACGGCAAGCTATGCGGCCCGCGCCGGGTGGTGCCGCATCACCCTGGGCCTTCCTTCCCGGGCCTCGGCCACCTACCGCCTGGAAGCGCTGGCTGCCAAGGAGAGCGCGGCGGGGGCCGTTCCCACAAAGCACCTGGCTTCGCCTCTCAGCCAGGTGACTGTATTGCGCGCTTCTCCTTTTGATCGGCTCGTGATTCCGGTTGTTCAGGATCTCGGCGGGGCGCGGCTGGGGGTTGCGGCGGCCAACACCGCCACCCGCCCGATTTCAGGAACCGGGACCGTCTACAACGAAAACGGCCAGGTCGCCGGCAGCTTTGCGATTCAAATTGATCCGATGGGACAGTTTCTGAAATTCCTGGACGAGGCGGTCAGCCTGCCCGTGAATTTCAGAGGGCTGGTCCTGATCACCTGGGCCGACACATCCGTTCAAGGGTGGGGGAGCGTGGTCGGGCTGCTGCTCTACCCCAACGGGGTCCTGGCGGCTGTTCCCATCACTCGGTCGGGATCCTCGACAGGCAGCGCCACCACCACCGATGCGTTTCCCCATACGGCAGACGGCCAGATTCCGGGCTTTGAGTACGTGGCCCAGATCATCCTCATGAATGGCGATGCGCGCGATCTGGATTCAAGGCTTGAGTTTTTCGACGATGCGGGCGCTCCGGTGGCGATGAATCTGGAAGCCGTAGGCGTCTCTCCCGCCCAGTCAGGCAGCACGTTCCAGATCCGGGTCCCGGCCAAGGGAATTCGGGTGCTGCGCGGCGGAAACAGCGGCGGCCCGGCCCGCTCTGCCTGGGTCCGCCTCACACGCGGGAGCAATTTCTTTGCCGGGCAGGTCGATTTCATTGTCCTGCCTCGTTCCGGCGCCGGCAAAGTGGAAGGGATGCCGCTGACGCAGGTGTCTGTGCAAAGCAGTTCGGAGGCCGATACGGCGTTTATGCCGGTCATTCACGATACCAGTGGGAGCATGGGGTTTGCCCTGGCGAATGATTCCAGCGGGCCCATCGCCGCCATGGCCATGGTGCTGGACGAAGAGGCCCGGACGGTGGGAAGCTTTCCGATCAGCATCCCCTTTCAGGGACGTGCGATTGGTTTTCTAGAAGAGAAGATGCGGCTTCCCGAACACTTCCGCGGCCTGCTGCGCATCGTCTGGCCAAGCTTCAACCGGTCGGCGTCAACCGTGGGCCTGGTTCTGTACCCCAACGGCGTGCTGGCCGCCGTACCTTGATTGCACCCGCGAACCGATCCTGGAAGATGTTCGAAGCCAGCCGCTTTCCCGGCACACAGCCTTTCCACGGACGTGTCTGCGGAGTCTGCGGAGGCGGTGATTGTCAACCGATTTGCAGTTTCGTAGAATGAGCGGCCCGCATCCCGGCGGGACGGCCGGGACTCGGTTGCCGTGATTGAGCCGCTTCAGAAAAAATCGGTTCCGATTTTTCCGGGCTGGGCGAAAGCTCTGGGGCCGGGGATTGTCTGGATGGCTTTGGCCCAGGGCAGCGGAGAGCTTGTCTGGTGGCCCTTTATCGTCGCAAAATACGGACTGGGATTCCTTTTCCTTTTGGTTCCCGCCTGCCTGCTGCAGTTTCCCCTCAATTACGAGATCGGGCGCTACACGGTCTTGACCGGTGAAACGATCTGGCAGGGGTTCATCCGCCTGAGCCGGCCGTTCGCTTTCTTTCTCTGGGTCCTGATGATCACTTCTTTCCTCTGGTTCGGCGCGTTCGCAAGCGCGGGCGGAACTGCTCTTGCGTCTCTCACCAATTTTCCTTGGGGATATTCTCCCCGCGCTCAATCCCTCTTTTGGGGATATTTGACGATTGCGGTTTATTTTTGCGCCCTGAGTTTCAGCCGGGTGGTTTACAACGCGGTGGAGAAGGTGATGATGGCGGTGGCGGTGATCACCGTGGTCGGCCTCTGCTCGTCGGTGGGCCATCCCCAAGTGTCAAGCACGATCCCTCGGTTTGTGACCGGGCTTTTGATCCCCCAATGGCCGGAGGGAAGAGTTTGGGATGTCCAAGATGCGACAAAGCTCCTGACCGCCGTGACTTTTGCCGGCCTGGGGGGATTCTGGACCCTGTTTTATTCTTACTGGCTGAGGGAAAAGGGAGCCGGCATGTCCCGGTACTTTGGAAGAATAACAAGCCCGATCACAGGCAAACCCGAGGTCATTCCCGAAACGGGATTTATCCCGGACTGGAATCCTGCGAGCAGAAAAGAAATGAACCGGTGGCTCAAGTTTCTTTTCGCGGATTGCGGGATCGGCGTTGTGGGGAACCTTCTGACGACTTTGCTGACCTGCCTTTTGTCCTATGCGCTTCTCTTTCCGGAACGGATTCTGCCCCAAGAATGGGAAATTGCGGTGGTGCAGTCCCGGTTTTTTGAAGTGCAGTGGGGGTCTTTCGGCAGGATCCTTTTTCTGGTGGTTGCGGCTGCTTTCCTTTCCGATACCTGGATGGCGACTGCGGATGCGGTTTCACGAGTCAATACAGACATCGTTTACGGGCTGTTTCCAAGGTCCAGGAAGTTTCACGTCCGATCCTGGTATTACGCTTTCCTGATTCTTGGGACCGTCGTGACCTGTGTCACGATGCTTTTAAGCCAGCCCGGCCCGTTGATTCTTTTGTCGGCGGTCATCGGATTTGCGGGAACCGTCATTTACTCGGCCGCCGTATTGATCTTGAACTGCTTGGTCCTTCCCAAGAATTCGCCCGACGCAAGGCCGGGAAGGGTCGCCATTGCGGCGATTTCTCTTTCAGTCTTCGCGTACTTCTCCTTGATGGTGGCATACCTCTACGTCCAGTTCTGAAATTCCCGGCGCAGAAGGGAGTGGATCGGGCGCGCGCGGGGAAAACCCTGCCGCCCAGTTCGAACAGTACTGAGAATAGGGTAATAACTGCCGTGACAAGTCTTAATCGCTTCTTCATCAGGTCTTCGGTTCGAACCGTTCTGCACCGCTTCCTCATCGGTACAGTCAAGCTTCAGCTAGCGCTAGAAGGGAAACCGGCTGAAGGCTTCTTGCGGGCGACATGTGTATGATGTAATATGTATGCATGCACCGGACTCAGATTATTCTGGAAGAATGGCAATACCAGACCCTGCGGACCCGCGCTGAGCAGGAGGGCCGCAGCATCTCAGCAGTGGTGCGGGAGATCCTCCGCACCGTTCTGGACCGGCCCCCGCACCGGAAAAGCCAGCTCAGAGGGATCGAGGGCGTCGGCGAGGATCGGTCTGCATACGGGCGGGCACATGACCGCTTCTTGTACGGCGGCAAAAGCGACTAAATGGAACGGCTGTTCGTCGACACCAGCGCCTGGTTCGCCTATGCCAATCGCAAAGATCCGGAGCATACCTCCGTGCGCACGGTCGTCAGGAAATTCGAGGGGCGGCTCGCCACTTCCAACTTCATCTTCGATGAAACGATTTCCCTATGCCGCCACCGGTTGGGGCATGACGCGGCGCGAAGGGTCGGTTCGGTGCTGCTGGACGCCGGCGCCGTCGACCTGATACGCGTTACCCCTGAGGATGAACAGGCCGCATGGGCGCTTTTCTGCAGGCGCGCCGATCAACGCTACAGCTTCACCGACTGCACCTCGTTCGAGCTCATGCGCCGGCTGCTAATCACCACCGCGCTGGCGCTCGATGACGATTTTCACACCGAGGGCTTCCGGGTCGTGCCGTGAACCCTCCCCTGTGCGCCTTGCGTGGTCGGGCGCTCGCAGTGGCGAATCCAAACGCCACGCGTATCGTTGAAAGCGTTGAAAGTATCCGCCAGCTCCCTTGTCTTGTCGGCGGGTTAGACGTAAACGGCAGGTCCCGTCGCTGACGCTCCGGGCTCAGAACGCAGGCACAAACCCGCGCCCTCCCCACACCCTTGTACTCTTGCCCCTTCTCCCTTGAGATGGCGGAGGAGGTAGGATTCGAACCCACGGTAGCCTTTCGGCTACAGCGGTTTTCAAGTCGGGACTTTCGGTCCTACCAACTGCTACCAAACATTAACAAAACAAAGCATTTAGTTCGGCTTTTGTGGGTCGGCATCTTACCAGCTTTTACCAACTTTTGACAATGGAAATGGGAGGAAAACGGGAGGAAAATTTCGACTTCCTTCGGGTCAATTACGTTCGTCTGGAGAACCGCTTTCCGCACACGCCACCCGCTCAGCGGCGCGCTTCCACGTCAGGCCTTCATTGGTTCTGGCAGAGAAAATACGGGCACCCGTTCATACTTCTTCGGCTTGGGCTGCTTCTGGAGGATATCGTCGATCATCTGCGAGACCTCGGCCGAGAGCCAAACATGCCCACATTGAGCACAAACAAGGGCTGGAACGTTTTCAAAACGATAGAGCTGGGTGCCCCACGGCTGGGTGTGGGTAACGATTTCCATCTTCAAAGTTCCGCCGCACTCAGCGCAGATCTTAGCGGCTCGCATGGATCATTCCTCCTCCAAGTTCAAGGAACGATTTCAAGTGTTCGGGATCATACCATGTTGACGGTATAATGGGCCTGAAGCGTGACCGGATATGACTCTCCCGTTGAGAACCGAAGAGATCCCGCTGGCATTGGATGCCGCTGGCGTTGTCCGCGTGGGCGGAACGCGCGTCACGCTCGACACGGTTGTCGCTGCCTTTCATGAAGGCGCAACCGCCGAAGAGATTGTCCATCAGTATCCCTCATTGGATCTTGCCGACGTTTACGCCGTGATCAGTTACTATCTGCGGCATCGCGAGGACGTCGGGGCTTACTTGGTTCAAAGGCAACAGCAGGCCGACAAACTCCGCGGCGAGAACGAGTCTCGTTTTGATCCACAGGGTGTGCGGGATCGCCTGTTGGCTCGCCGTCCTCGATAATCCGAACCGGATTCCATGCTCCGGTTCGTTGCCGATGAGAACTTTAACAACGACATCGTACGCGGGCTACTGCGTCAGCAACCCGGTCTCAACATCGTTCGTGTTCAAGATGTAGGTCTCTCCGGAGCGGATGACAAGACAGTTCTGGAATGGGCGGCTAACGAAAAACGAGTTCTCGTGACGCATGATGTCACGACCATCACGCACCACGCCTATGAGCGAATTTACAGCGGTCGACCGATGCCGGGGATATTTGAAATTGGCCGCGCCGTCCCCATCGGCCGTGCAATTGAAGATATCTTGTTGCTTGCCGAATGCAGCCTTGAAGGCGAATGGGAAGGCCAAGTGCGCTACCTACCATTGTAGGGCTCACATGTCATAGCTTGAGCGTCATGAGAGAGCTGCGCTTTTTGAGCATACAGGGTCTCGCAAGTTCTGGAGCGGCCCAGTTGTGTAGAGCGGAAAATATCGGTGGCAAGGGCCGCCAAATAGGGGCGGAGTTTCTGCGTATGTGGAATTTGTTAACCTAGACCTATGCAGCTATTCGAGGACCGTCATTTGTGGTGGGCGCGGGTGCGTTTGGATATTTCTCGTTTCCTGGCCGCGCATCGCACGATACTTATCGCGACGCTCAGTGCGGGCGCTTCCGCCTTTCTCGGACTGTGGTTGCAATGGCAGGCCGCCTGGCCTTGGTTTTGGCTTTTCATAGTCACTGAGGTGGGCATAGTTGTAGTGGTTTGAAAGGAAATCACTATGCGAGGATCGGATTACTTGACAGTCTCCTTCCGGCTGTCCACAAGGTACTGCAACTGGGGGAACACGACAGAATCGCGGTACACCACTTGTGGTCGAAGCGAAGAGAAAAATATGAGCAGCTCACGGACTATCATCCGACGGGGATGGGGAAAGGAAGGATTTTCGGTTTTGCCCATGGGGTCGTTGGCCAGTCATTTAAGGTGCGAACGGCGCATTGTTATGCTATTCCAGCCGGGATGAATTTTGAAACGGCCATGATCGAACGTTGGAATTTCACTCAGGATGAACTCAGTCGTGTAACACAG
>JACQGG010000197.1 GCA_016199665.1 Acidobacteriota bacterium
CTATTACATTCCGCCGCGATGGGTCCCCCGAGAATACCTCCGGCAGATGTTCGGCCCCGGCGTCGATCGCGCCATCGAACGTTACGACAACCCGGATCGCGAGCTTTTGGCGGTGCTGCAGTTGTTCCGCCGCTCCAACCTCATTATCTTCCGCTATGAGCTCAAGGAAGGACCGCTGGTTTACGAAGGTTCGTATCGGGGTAAGCCGGTCAAGATCTACAACGATACGGTGATCGCGTTCGGCAAGGACGGCAAGGAGCTTTTCCGGACTGCCGTGGAAGAACCCCTGCATGTGCGCGCCTCCAAACATCAGAATTCGATCTGATTGCGGATCTCAAAGGCGCATTGCAGAGCCGCCGCAACGGTGTCCGCAAGGGAGCAGACATCAGAGCCGGCGGGCAGAAGTGAAGCAGGAACAAAAACAAGGAGCAACGTGACTTATGACCCACCCGGACACAGAACCCGAACGCCGGCAGCAGTTGCGAGACGAAGCCGTGGGCCGCAGCGTCCTTTACGGCTTCATGTCGCTGGCGCTGCATTCCCCTACGCCGGAAACTTATGCCCAGTTCTCCTCAGGGGATACCCCGCGGGTCTTGCGGGAAGCCGCCTCAGTCATTGGCGATGCGACAGCGGCGCAGCAGCTCAAACCGGCGGTTCCATCCAGTGATGATAAAGCCATCGACATTGCTGCCCGTGTCAACGACTGGATCCAGACATTTCAGCCCCTGACCCTGGATCAACTGCTTGACTTCCAAGGGAAGCTCTTTGGACACACCGCAAGAGGTCTTGTCTGCCCGTACGAAACCGAATATGGACAGGAAGCGCTCTTCCAGCAGCCGCGCCAACTGGCGGCGATCACCGGTTTTTACCATGCCTTCGGGCTGGCGCCGCGCAACAGCGAACGCGAGCGAGTGGATCATGTCAGTTGCGAGCTGGAATTTTTGGAATTTCTCTCACTTAAGGAAGCCTACGCTCTGGAAAGCGGAGACGGCGACATGCGGGCAGAGACCTGCAAGGCGACCCGACTCTTTCTAAAGGATCACGTGGGCCGTTTCGGGAGAGCGTTTGCGCGCTCGCTCCAGGAACAAGATTCCATGGGTTTCTTCGCCCGGCTGGGAGATCTTCTGTACGATTCCATCAGTTTGGAATGCCGGAGATTGCAGATAGAAGCAGGTCCCCCTTTGCTCCGGCTGCGCTCGGCCGAAGAAGACGGCGTCCCGATGGCCTGCGGCCAAGGATCAGAATCCGACCTGGTGCAATTGGAAGTTCCAGGATAGGACCGCCCCTTTCAATATGACCGATCCGGGTTCCCCTCTCCGCTTCTACATTGAATATGATGCCCAACTGGTCGAAGAGGCGGTGCTGGGGCGTGCTGAGGGCCATTCCGAGGAGGGTGCTTTTCGCAGAGCGCGCAACCGGATCTATCAGGTCAGCGACTGCGAGCGGCGGGAGAGGGAATTTCGCGACTTTCATGCGGAGTGGTTTGACCGGCTCAAGCTGGGACACCCCATTGCGGCGGCGCTGAACGAACAGCCATCATTGCGGCAACAGACACGCTTTTGCCGCATCCTCTGCGCCAAGTCGAGCAAGGAAGAAGGCGCCGATCTTCACCGGGCCCGCGGCGCCCAACCGGTGTCAGTCACCGGAGCAGACACGGTGATTCTGATAAAACTGAAACCGGAGACATTGCTGGATCCTCTAGGCCTTCGGACATTACTCCGACACGAACTGATGCACATTGCCGACATGCTGGATCCCGGCTTCGGTTACCAGCCCTTGCTGCCCCAATCGGAGGCGGGTCCTACCTATGACAGCCTGGTGCGCGAGCGGTACCGCGTCCTGTGGGATACGTGGATCGACGGCCGCCTGCTGCGTCGAGGGCGGCTGGGGGAAGCAATTCGCGAAAGGCGCCGGGTGGATTTTCTGACGACATTCCCCATGTGCGGTCAGGAAGCCGAAGAGAAATTCCGGCAGGTGTTCGATTCTGACTCGCAGACTCACGCCGGTCTGATGGCGTTCGCTCTCGATCCGGGGATCGCGGGCGATCGTTCCCAAGCCGGCGCGCCGCGAGCCCAGCAGTGCCCCTTGTGTCGATTCCCCTCGTTCAATCTCATCGACGGCAGAGTTGATTTGTCGGCGGACGCGTTGGAAGAAATCGCATTGGATTTCCCAAACTGGCTGCCCGAACACGGGCTCTGCGGCCAGTGCGCGGATCTATACCGAGAACGTAAGACATCACGGGCCGCAGAGGCGGTGCTGCCCCGGATTTGATGCCTACGCCAGAACGCCTTCAGAGGAAAGCCGGTTTATCTCTTCCTTTGAAAGCCCGAGGATGTCACCAAAAACATACTCGTTGTGCTCGCCCATGAGGGGACAGGGGCGGCGAACCTCAGCAGGGGTTTCCGACAGCACGAAGGGAGGCCCTTCAAATGCGTAATGGCCGAACTCCCGGTGCGGCAACTCTTTCCATTGTTCCCGGTGCGCCAGTTGAGGACAGGAAAACAGATCCCCGACGGTTTGCACCACCCCGGCAGGCACACCGGCGGCCTGCAATTTCTCCATGACCTCCCGGGGCGCAAATGCCTCCGTCCACTGGCTGATCGTCCGGTCCAATTCGTCCTCGTGCAACTTGCGCGCTTCAAACGTGGCAAACCGCGCATCGGCGGCCCACTCGGGATGTTCGACTGCCTTGCACAATGCCTCCCACTCCTGCCGGCTGAAGACGGAGATGGCGCACCAGGCATCGTTCCCCCTACAGCGATAGGCGCCGTGCGGCGCGGCTCGAGAATCCCGGTTTGCCTGGGGTCCCGGAACATGATTGTTGACCTGCAGATCGAGCAGGGCCGGAATAACGAATTGAACGCCCGACTCATACTGAGACAGATCAATGTACTGTCCTTTGCCGGTTCTGCGCCGGTAATCCAGGGCAGCCATAACCGCGACCAGCCCGAAGCCTACCGCAATAAAATCGACGTAAGGACCAAACAACAGCATGGGAGGTTCGCCGGCGCCGTAGCCGGTCAAGTGAGTGAAACCGCTCATCGAAGTCAACTGAGAACCAAAGCCACGCTGCTCGGCCCGGGGACCCGTCTGCCCCTGATTACAGGAGCTGAGCATGATAATCCTTGGATTGACTTCTTTTAAAGACGGGTAACCCAGCCCCAGGCGCTCCACGACACCCGGCACGAAGTTCTCAATAACCACATCGGAAACGGCCACAAGCTTCTTGGCCAATTCCACGGCGCGCGGATCTTTCAGATTCAGCGTCACGCCCAGCACATCGTTGTTGAAGATCGCAAAAGTTCCACCGCGCTCCAAGCCGGGACGATCATCTTTAAAAGGGGGATAGTGAAGCCGGAATCCATCGGGTCGGTGAACTGACTCAACCCGGATCACCTCGGCGCCGTGTTCGCCCATCTGTTTACCGATGACCGGACCCGCGGCAAACACGGCAAATTCCACCACACGAATTCCGGTCAACGCGCCGTTCTGCATCAGTCGTTTCCCTTGCAAAAAAACCAGAGGTTACCCACTCGCGCGAATTCGGTCAGCGAGCTGCTAGATTACTTTCTGAACCTGCAACTCGACCAGATCCAACTGGCTCAACCCAAGTTCTTCCCGGTAAACCTGGGCGTTATGCTCGCCGATGCGGGGTGCGGGCCGGACCGGACCGGCTTCGGCCTCCGAAAAAATGGCGAAGCCGCCGGGGAACTTCAGCGTGTGACCCAGCGAAGGGTCGTGAATCGAACGCCAGAAATTCCGCTCGCGCAGATGCGGATCCTCCATAATGTCGCGCGCATCGGCGACGGGATATCCAAGCATGTTGCGCTTGAATCCCTGTTCGAGAAATTCGCTCTTGGTATAGCGGTGAAACAGCTCCGCCGTCGGCATCTCAATCTCGTCAATCTCCGCCTGGGTGGATTTCGCGATATCAAAGCGGCTCCAGTCCTTCTTCAAAAGGCTCTCGGTTGCCAGGCCCTCTTCCTTCAGCCACCCGACCAGGGCCTCGTTGGATCTTTGACCCGCCGCGCCCCCATAAATGATGAAATTAATGTATCCGTCCTTGCAGCGGTAGATGGCCCGCATGGTTGCGCCCGTCATGCTGCGGCCAAATATCCGACAGCCGGTCCGCTGCGGAACAGTCCTGTTTGTCGACCAGAAAGCCGGGGCGTTGGCCAGGGCCCATAGCTGCCCGGCTTGCTGGGAAATGTCCACCTGCTGGCCGGAGCCGCTCAGCTCCCGGTGGTAATGGGCAATCAGAGCTCCGGCGGCCGCATACATTCCCGTCCACATCGAAGACTGCGGCAGTGTCACTCTCAGCGGCGGCCTGTCCGGCTCTCCGACCAATGACAGCATGCCGCTCATGGCCATCGCGACCAGATCGCTGCCCTTGTAAGCACGGTAAGGGCCGCTCTGCCCGAAGGGAGTAATCGAGACCAGCACCAGCCGCCGATGGAGCTCCCGCAGTTTTTGAAAGCCCAGGCCGAGCTCTTCCATCCTGCCGGGAGGGAACGTTTCGATAACGAAATCGGCCGAACAGACCAGCTTCTGGAACAGGTCCTGGCCGCGCGGATGCTCCAGGTTGAGGGTAATGCCCCGCTTATTGGTGTTGTAGCTGAGCCAGTAGAGGCTCTTGGAGGGATCCGGCCGGCCGGCGGGAAAAGGTCCGACCTTGCGGGCCGCATCGCCGCCCGGGGGTTCGATCTTGATTACGTCTGCTCCCAAATCGCCGAGGATCTTCCCGCACAGGAAACCTGACTCGTCAGACAGGTCCAACACGCGATAAGGAAAAAGCAGCCCCTGTCGGTCTCCCACGTTCTCAGCCGTCATTATCATTTAGGTGGAGAGTTCAACCGGGAAGTTCTCTTTCTTTGACGGGAACAGCGGCATCCCTGAGCCAGCGCTTTGGCGGAGGGGGAAATTTCTCAAACAAAATTTACCGCCCTCCTCCCGCGCGTCCCGTGACCCAGCGATGCGGCTGCGTTAGCGTCCGGTTCGGGCCAGCGACCTGACCCAACCCTCCATGAGCGACTTGGCCCGCTCGATCTCGGCCGGTTTGAACCATTTGTTCAGATCCACACGGTCCACCGGATAAACGGGTCGCTGGAAATCCGATTCGTAGCCGAACGGCATGGTGGCATCAATCCCCATGCCTCCCTCGAAACGGGTATTGGAGGCCGTCCACGCCTTGTCTCCTGCGGTAAGGCGCTCCTGGGGCATGAAAGTCTGCCCGACGCCGCCCGGGAGGGGATTCAGGATGTCCGTATGGGGGTTGACGCGGGTGGTGAGGCACCACATGATATCGTCCATAGAGTAGATGTCAACATCCATATCCACGGCGATTGCCAGGCGCATCCCCTGGTTACAGGCAAGGATCGCCGCCAGGAAATTTCGCTGCCACCCCTCTTCAATTTTGTTTCGCTTCTTGACCTGGATGATGCAGCCGCCCCAATCGGTCATACAATAGGGGATATTCACGTCCTGAACGATGCCGGGCTGCAGCCGCTCGCACAGTTCATAGATCGCCGACTCACGGACGGTGGTGTCGATGTTGTTGTCATCGAGCATGTGCACACCCAGCACATAGGAAATCGGCTTGTTCTTCCGCTGTGTGATGGCGCTAACGTGAAAAGTAGGCGCTTTGTACGCCTTGCCCATATACCCGGCCCACTCCGGGTGAAATGGGTACCTCCCCTGCACGCCGGCTTTCTCCGACTCGGCTGTCTCATAGCGTTTGTCGCGCGGGTACAGCAGCCCTTCCACCACCAGTTCGCAGTCGGCCAGCGCCCATGCATCAACCGTGCGCGCTTTGACGATCCGAATTGGAAATCCCTGGACCGCGCCGGCGCACCCCAGTTCGTCCCATCCAGTCGGCAGGATCGCGTAGTCGAAGCCTCCGCCGGCCAGTAGAGTAGCGGCGGGCGGCACGCCAAAACACATGGTCAGCGGGATGGGCTTTTCATCATGGTAATGCTCGGTGATGATCTGCCACATGTGCGCCCCAGGCGCCGACTGGAACGTGCAGACGTTGCCCCAGCGGCAGGACATGCGGTTGTACCCAATGTGGCTCCCCCCATGAAAATAAGGCCCCACGACCACGCTGTTCCCGCTGCCGATGGTCCTTTCCGACTCCAGCGCCGTGTGTCGAATGGCGATCCCATACTTATTGACCTCCAGATCCTTGGTGAAGACTTCTTCCTGGGACGGCGCCTCACTCTGAGGCACTTCTTCCGGGGGAAGTGGATGCGTCAGGGCGCGGGCCAGCTTGCGCGTGCGCTCCTGCGGACTGTTCCAGCCGAACATGCGGTCTATAATGTCCATCCTGCCGAACAGGTTTGTGATAATCCGCGAATTGGGATAACCTTTGACATTGTTGAACAAGATGGGAAGGCTTCCGTCCAACAGCTTCTGGATGCCCGTCACTTCCAGGTCAGGGTCGACCTCCACGTTCGATTCCAATAAGTACCCGTTGGCCTTCAGCCAGTCGAGCGAACTTCTCAGGTTGCTCAAAGTCGGATCGACTTTTTTCGTTGTTTCGATAATTGTAGCCATAGAATTTCTCCTTCCAAAACCCAATGCTTTTAATGGGTCGACAATTGAATGTCAAGAGTATTTATCCAGGGCGGCAGGCCAGGGTCATCCAAGTCGGGCCGAAAACTTCCGGAGGGGACAGGATGGGTCCTGCGCCTCGCGGGATGGGTCGTGCGCCTCCCGGCCCTCTCAAGGCCAGGGCTGTCTGGACGCTGCGGGGCGAGACAGTCTAGCCAATGGCTAGCTCCTCAAGATCCTATTCGATAGTTTCGGGAGTTTCTGGCACCGATGGTGGAGGTTGGCCCGAGTGCTGGGCTTTCAAAAACAACTGCGGCTCGTTCAGAATCCGCCGCCGTACTGCTGGCCGGCTGTCCCGCCA
The DNA here is from genome assembly GCA_016199665.1 of Acidobacteriota bacterium. Classification (GTDB taxonomy): domain Bacteria; phylum Acidobacteriota; class UBA6911; order JACQSX01; family JACQSX01; genus JACQSX01. The sequence continues at coordinate 6,911 of JACQGG010000197.1, forward strand.
TGCGGCGTAGAGTTGTCCGGCTTGCCGGCTGTTGAGCCGATGCGCGGCAAACGCATTGGCCATCCGCTGGCAGTCGTCTAAACGGATTCGTGCCACCGGCGCCAGATACTTCATAGCAACGTGGGCGGGGATCTCCCCGGTGCACACCTTCTGTTGAACCGCGTCGGGCGGCAGTTCCACCAGCGCCAGCCAGCGCGAGACCCAACTGATACTCCGGTCGAACCGGCGCGCCAGATCATCCCGGTTGTAGCCACCGCGCTGCTCCAGTTCGGAAAGCAGCCAGCCTTGTTCGAGCGCCGTCTCGGGTTCGGACAAACGCATCGAACGATCCAGCACCAGCACATTGGTTTCACTCATTTCCCAGACCACCGCTTCAACTGTGTCCCGGCCGAGTTGCTCGAGAACCTCGATGCGCTTGTAGCCGTCGATGACCCGGTAACGGTCCCTCTGTCCAGC
>JACQGG010000195.1 GCA_016199665.1 Acidobacteriota bacterium
CAATGAACGCGAATGCACGGAAAGGCTTGAAGCTGCTTTGCTCGACGCCTTCCTGTTCTGCTACGGCGACGCCAATGAACGCGAATGCACGGAAAGGCTGAAGATCGGGCCCGCTTTTTTGCGGTTTTCGCGACCACGCGACGATGACAGGGTGCGCGATCTAGCCCAAGTTCGTCACCGAACCGCGACCGGCAGGGAGCGGCGCGGAATTTCAATGAGTTAGCGCGCCGCTTGCTTACGCGCGCGGCTCTGTGACGAACTTGGGCTAGTGCCGATCCTGTCAGAAGATGGGGGGACCGAGAAGGAATTTCTTAAGAAGGCATTCCACCAGGGCTGCAGGCGGGGCTGACCGAATGACGAACTGGTCAAGACGCAGGTGCTATTTTTCAACGACTTAGCCCCAGTTTCCCAAGAGTCAGTGTGCCCGTCTCCGCGGCGGCGGGAGAAAATTTCTGAGAAATGCCGGTCACTACAGCCGGTGAAGACCAGAGGGATCCGCGTTCATTCGCGTTAATTTCCGGCCGCGCTCATTCGCGTTAATTTGTGGCTGCGTTCATTCGCGTTAATTTGTGGCAGATCCTCTACCGGATCTCGCTGACCCCGCCCATGTACGGAACCAGTGCTTCGGGAATTTTCACCGAGCCATCCGCCTGCTGGAAGTTTTCCACGACGGCCAGCCAGGTTCGTCCCACGGCCAGCCCTGAACCATTCAGCGTGTGGACCAGTCTGGTTTTCGCGCCGGCTTCGGACCGGAAACGGATATTGGCGCGACGGGCCTGAAAGTCCTCAAAGTTGCTGCAGGAGGAAATCTCGCGATAACGTTGCTGGCTGGGCACCCAGACTTCCAGGTCGAACGTCTTGGCGGAAGAAAAACCAAGATCCCCGCTGCTCAACGCCACGACTCGATAGGGCAACTCCAGTCGCTGGAGAATGGCTTCAGCCGAAGCGGTCAGCTTCTCCAGCTCATTATAGGATTCTTCCGGGCGGGAGAAACAAACCAGCTCCACTTTGTTGAATTGATGCTGCCGGATCAGGCCTCGGGTGTCCTTTCCATAAGAACCCGCCTCACTGCGAAAACAGGGAGTGTAGGCGGTCAATTTCACCGGGAGACGGTCTCCGTCCAGAACCTCATCCTTGAACAGATTCGTAACCGGCACTTCCGCCGTCGGGATCAGGTAGTAGTTAAGGCCTTCAATCTTGAAAAGGTCCCCGGCAAACTTGGGAAGCTGGCCTGTTCCAAAGAGCGCCTGGGCATTGACCATAAAGGGAGGGAGCACCTCTTGGTATCCGTGCTCCCGGGTATGGACGTCAAGCATCAACCAGATCAACGCCCGTTCCAGCCGCGCCCCCAGACCCCAGTAGTTGGCGAAACGGGTCCCCGCGATCTTGGTGGCGCGCTCCAAGTCCAGAATGCCCAGCCTTGCGCCGAGTTCGATGTGATCCTTTGGGCTGAATTCCATGACCCGGGGCTCACCCACCTTGCGTATCAGCGTATTGGCAGTCTCGTCCTTGCCGACCGGCACGCTTGGATGCGGCACGTTGGGGATGACGTGAAGGAATTGATTCAGCGCCTCTCCCAGTTGCAGCACTTCACCGTCCAAGTACTTGATCCGGTCCCCCAGCCCTTTCACCTCGGCCCGAAGGCCGGCCGTCTCCTCACCCTGTCGGGTCAGCCGGCCGATCTCCTCGCTGGTGCGGTTCCGTTTTGCCCTCAGCTCCTCCAGTTCCCGGCGCAAGACCCGCTCCCGCCCGTCGAGCTCCTGGAAACGGGCAAGATCGACATCGGAGCCGCGGTCTTGCAGCGCTTTTTGAACGCGATCGATGTTTTCTCGAATAAAAACTCTCTCGAGCATTTACGCTATACTCTACCGCAAGATGAAAATTCGCAAAGCGGTCTTTCCCGCGGCAGGCTTGGGAACCCGATTCCTGCCGGCCACCAAGGCGCAGCCAAAGGAGATGCTGGCGCTGGTCGATAAGCCGATCATCCAGTACGTCGTGGAAGAGGCGGTGCAGTCAGGGCTGGATAACATCATCCTTGTGACCGGCCGCGGCAAGAACGCAATTGAAGACCATTTTGACGTTTCCTATGAGCTGGAAGCCATTTTACGATCCCGCAACAAGCTCGATCTGCTGCAGCAGGTCAAGCAGATCTCCGACATGATTCATGTCGCTTACGTGCGGCAGAAAGAGGCGCTCGGGCTGGGTCACGCAGTTCTGATGGCCAAACCACTGGTGGGGGAGGAGCCTTTCGCGGTTCTGCTGGGAGACGACATCATCGATTCAGACGTCCCTTGCATGAAGCAGATGATCGACATGTACGAGCATACCGGGGCTTCTATCCTGGCTGTAATGGAAGTGGAGCCTGACGCGGTGAGCCGGTACGGGATTATTGAAGTCCAGGACGATCCAAGCAACGGGGAGCAGTTGTTTCGTCTGGGCGGCATGATTGAAAAACCGGCGCCGCATGAGGCTCCTTCGCGGCTGGCGGTGATTGGGCGCTATATTCTTAACTCTACGATTTTTCGGGCGCTGGAGGAAACCGATCCGGGTGCCGGGGGCGAGATACAGCTCACCGACGGAATCCGGCGCCTGATGGAAACAGAGCCGGTCTTCGGCTTCAAATTCCAAGGCAAGCGCTTCGACGCGGGAGACAAGCTGGATTTCCTCAAGGCGACCGTGGAGTTCGCCCTCAAGCGCGACGACCTGGGACCGGCCTTCCGCGAATACTTGAGAGACCTGGCGTGCCTCCGTGAAGGAAACGGCTGACGCGGTTTCCTTCGATTGTTTTGGGGCCGCGAATCAACGCGAATGCACAGAAATCTTCAAGGTCAAGGAGCCGCGAATTAACGCGAATGCACGCAAATCCTTGAAGTCAAGGGGCCGCGAATCAACTTGCGGCTTCCTGCGCTCCGGCTCAGGAATTCATGGTAGCTTTGGAGGAGGTGCTCTCCTTTGATGCTGCTCCGTCTTTTGTCGAGCCATCCTTGGTCGAGCTGTCACCCGACTTCGCCTGCGCGGCGCCGCTTTCTTTCTTGGCCGCGGGAGCGGATGCGTCGGCGCCTTGGCCGGTGTCGGCCTTCGAGCCGGCGGTGTCGGAGGTTTCATTGCCCCTGCGGGAGTAATCGGTGACGTACCATCCGCCGCCCTTAAACTGGATCGCCGAGCTGGAAAGCAGCTTTTTCACTGGTCCGCCGCACTTCTGGCAGGTCTCCAGAGGAGAGTCGGAAAATCTCTGAATTACCTCGACTGTGTCGCCACAACTGGAGCAGCGATATTCGTACAATGGCATCGGATTCCTCTTACTACGCTAAACTCCTGCGCCTTCAATAGTAAGAACAGCCTCCAGGGTTGTCAAGGAAGGGCCCGCGTGCGCCGCGGTGCCTCCGGGAGCGCTGATTGGAGCAAGTGATTTTTTTGAACTGGCCGTCGCAACTGCCATTGCGTTGTTTGCCCGGAGTCTGGAGCAGCGCTTGCCACTGTGGTTGGCGTCCTGGTTGAGGTACCGGTGATGCTGTCGGTTTGCAAGATATGCAACCGCACACGACACTGGTCTGCTCCGCGGCGTCCCGGGCCATAGAAGCACCGCTGCATCCGGAACAACGGCTGTGCAAACACGCTGATTCTTGTCACCGTAACGGATCTGCGTGAGACTTCTGTTGTTCCACATCGGCCGCTCCTGATAGCCTGACGGCATGGCGTTTCCTGCGGCGCATGGCAGCCTGACATGGGGAATTGCGACGCTGCTGGATCAGAAAGTGACCCACTGGAAGTGGGCGCTCTTCTGGTTCCTGCTTTCCATTACTCCCGACTTCGACTTCTTTCCTGTGCTCTTCCTCGACCTCAGCCGGCGCCAGTTCCACCGAACATTTACACACTCGGTGGTCTTTGTCCTGCTTACTTCTGTGGCGGTTTTTCTGGTGGGAAGAAGGGCCGGGCTTTTCCAAGGCGCAAAAGGGTGGCTGGCCATCTGTCTTGTCCTGGCCTCCCACGTCGCGCTCGATTTCTTTTGCATTTCCGATCTCAATCGCGACGGTGAAATGCTCCTGTGGCCGTTCAGTCGCGCCACGTACGGCCAGGTCAGTATTCTTGTGCCGCTCTACCAGTGGGTCGCCGGAGGTCCGGGCACTCTGCTGGAGGTGGCGGTTCCCTACACGGTTCTGGAAGTTCTCCTCTGGAGCCCCCTGACTCTCTGGGTGGTCTGGAAGAACCGGCGCAGGCAGCGCAAGGCGGAATGCGCGCCGCCGGCCACTCTCCAGAACGAGCTGTCCTAACCTTAAGTCCAGTTGCAGCCCGGAACTTGCCGTCGTTAAACCCTACTCACTTCTTGCCCTGTCCATGTTTGGCATTGAAATCTGTCCGCCGCTGCGCGGCTCCTCTCCGCTTAACAAACGAATGGCAGCGAGGGCTCACGCCCTCGGCCTGGAGTTTATACATTTTCCATGCTGGCGCGGCAGCGGCTGAAGCGGGCTCAGCTCTGGAGTTTCTACATTGGGACTATCCCGGCGGCGCAGTTGTTGGGACTGCCCCGGCGGGGCAGTTGAATTTAGCCCAGCGATTTATCGCTGGGTAAACTGGATATGCTATAACACGGTC
>JACQGG010000200.1 GCA_016199665.1 Acidobacteriota bacterium
AGCGGAGGCAGTGTGGGCATCGGAACAGAGAATCCGGCTGCAGGCTACAAGCTGCACGTTGCGGGCGCGGTGAAAGTCGACGGCAACATTGCCTCCAAGTTCCAGGATCTGGCCGAGTGGCAGGAACAAAGATGCACCGGCCCGGAACACTGATTGGCAAGGCACTGGAGTCGCTCGCAGAAGGCGAAGGAGAAATTCTGGTACTGCTGAGTCTGCAGTAGTCTGCATGCGCGCGCTAGAGCACCCTCACGGGTACGACGATGAAAGTGATGATGAAGATCAGCACGGCCAGCAGAGCCAGGACGGTGCGGGAACCGCCGATCTGGGGGCCTTCATGGAGCGGGCGCGGGTGTTTCAGACCGATGAAAACGAGCACCATTCCGAACAGCAGGTATCCCGGCATGGGTAACGCGGAAAGGCTGATCAGCACCAGGAATACCAGAGTGGCGCCCGAAATCCAACGGTGAGCCTTCGGACCGGCAATTGCAAACGCAAGGTGGCCGCCGTCCAGTTGCCCAATCGGCAGCAGGTTCAGACTGGTTGCCAGCATCCCGAACCAGGCCGCGAATCCAACCGGGTGGAGGTTAATTTGAACGTTCGGATCCGCAAAAATCACTCGGGACAACCACCTGAACAGGAAGGGTTCTCCAAATTCGTAGGCGCCGCTGGTGATGGTCCCGCGGTAAACCGTCGAAAGATTCAATCCGATGATCAGGGCCGGCATCAGGACAGCAAACCCGGCAAGCGGACCAGCAACACCCACGTCGAACAACTGGCGCGAGTCACCGAAGGGGGACTTGATGCGAATTACGGCCCCGAACGTTCCAAAAGGATTCAGCAGCGGCGGCGCCGGCAACACATACGGGTAGGTGGCATCGATGCCGTAATACCGGCACATCAGAAAGTGCCCCATTTCGTGCGCCATCAAAATAGCGAGCAGGGTCACCGAGAATGGGATGCCGAGCCACCATGCTTCCGGGCTAAGCAGGAAGGAGACGGTAAGTGCAGGGGTGCGGATTCCCGCCTGGCGCAGGAAGCCCACCTGCATGAAGATTCCCGCCAGCAGCGTGGTGAAGATCGTGAGGCCAAAAAGCATGGCGGGAACCAGAATTCTGGGACGCGTTCGCTCCGGGCGGTGTACTGAATAAAACTCAAAAGGTTGGGCAGGGTTCTGATCCGCTTCAACCTGTTCAAGCTCGTTCTCGCTCAAGGGGGATTTCGCCTACTTGGGTTGCGCATCATCCTGGTAGAATCGGATTTCCTTTCCTGGCTTGAAACGAACCGTCTTTCCCGGTGGAATCGGAACCTCGTCTCCCGTCCGCGGATTTCGCCCGATCCCGCTTTTTCGGGGCTTGACCATAAATACCCCGAATCCCCGCAATTCAATCCGGTCACCGCGCCGCATGGCGGCTTTGAGCGAGCCAAAAACGGATTCAACCGCCATTTCGGCTTTCACTTTCGCGATACCGAGTTCTTTTGATACCCGGTTCACGATATCTTGTTTGATCACTGCTCCTCCAACGGATGCTTACGGATTCTATTTTGCCGCAAAGAAGCGTGTCAATCTAAAAGTATGTAATGCAAGGTCTTACGTGGATTCCTCCTGCGTCGGCCGAAGCGGATGTGCTACACTGCCTGCGCCGCGAAGCCAAGCGCCAAGTGCGCTTCAGGCTGCAGCGTCAGGCCTCAGGGTGGATCCCGCCGGCCGGGGCGAGCGGCCCAGGACAGCGGCCCAACTTATGGCAGTGCAACCGGATAGCTGGATTCAAAAAATGGCCCGAGAAAGGCGCATGATCGAGCCTTTTTCAGAGTCACTGGTGAGTACGGGAATCTCGTTTGGAACGACTTCCTACGGCTACGATATGAGGATTTCCAACGAATTTCGCGTTCTGCGGCCGGATGCCTGCGGCCGTCTTGACCCCAAGCGGTTTGATGACGAGTTATTTGAGAAAATTACGGCGGACGTGCTTGAGTTGCAACCGCATTCAGTGGCGATCGCCCGGTCGATCGAATACTTTCGGATTCCCCGTAACATCCTCACCCTCTGCGTCGGCAAAAGTACCTATGCGCGCTGCGGGCTGCTGGTCAATATCACTCCCTTCGAGCCGGAATGGGAGGGCTTTGTCACCCTGAGTCTGTTGAATCCGACGCCGCTGCCGATGCGTGTTTACGCAAACGAAGGGATCGCCCAGGTCATCTTCCTTCAGGCCAGCGCGGAGTGTGATGTTTCTTATCGCGACCGGAAGGGAAAGTACCAGTCACAGGGAGGGATTGTGTACTCAAAGGTGCAAGACAAGCCGTGAGAGACTCCTACGACTTCAAGCAGATCGAGCGGAAATGGCAGGAGAGATGGTTGGGAGATAACGAGTTTGCGGCTTCAGAAACAGGCGGCAAGCCGAAGTACTACGCGCTCGAGATGCTTCCATACCCCAGCGGCAAGCTGCACATGGGCCATGTGCGCAATTACAGCCTTGGCGACGCGGTAGCCCGTTACAAGCGGATGCGGGGGTTCAACGTCATCCACCCGATCGGCTGGGATGCGTTCGGTCTGCCGGCAGAGAACGCGGCGATCAAACATGGCACGCATCCTGAAAAGTGGACCCTGGATAACATCGCCAACATGAAGGCGCAGTGCATCCGGCTCGGCATCAGCTATGACTGGAACCGCGAGACCACGACTTGTCTGCCGGAGTATTACCGCTGGAACCAGTGGTTTTTTCTACGGATGTTTGAGCGGGGTCTCGCATACCGAAAGAAGGGAATCGTCAACTGGTGCAATGTCTGCCAGACGGTGCTGGCCAATGAGCAGGTGGAAAACGGACGCTGCTGGCGAGATGAAAGCCAGGTAGAGAACCGGGAGCTGGAGCAGTGGTATTTTCGGATCACCGATTACGCCGAGCAACTGCTGGATGATCTCGGCCAGCTAAAATCCTGGCCGGAGAAAGTCCAGATCATGCAGCGCAACTGGATTGGCCGCTCTGAAGGCGCGCGCGTGCATTTCCCGGTTGAAGGCCGGGCGGAACCAATCGAGATTTTTACGACACGCCTGGATACCGTGTATGGCGCCACTTTCCTGGTGCTCGCGCCGGAACATTCACGGGTTATGGAGGCGCTCTCCAGTCATCCGGCCAAGGAGAGCGCTCTTGAGGAAGTGGGAAGGTATCGAGCTCAGCAAAAGATGGTCCGCGAGGGAGCAGAAGCTGACAAGCTCGGCCTTTTTACCGGGAGTTATTGCTTCAACCCGTTTACCGGCGAACGCATCCCCATCTGGATCGCCAATTTTGTCCTGATGGAATACGGCACGGGAGCGATCATGGCGGTGCCGGCGCACGACGAGCGCGACTATGAGTTTGCCGGGAAGTATGGCTTGGAGATTCGCAGAGTAATTGAGCCGGTCGACGGGTCAGATGCGGCACTTCCTTTCTGCCAGTATGGCAGGCTGGTGAATTCCGGCCCGTATTCCGGCATGGAGTCAGCCGACGCCCTGCAGAAAATGTATTCCTTTGTCAAAGAGAAGAATCTTGGCGAGGCGTCCGTCTCCTATCGGCTGAAGGACTGGGGAATCTCGCGCCAGCGCTACTGGGGAACCCCGATTCCGATTGTGGACTGCCTGGACTGCGGGGCGGTCCCGGTGCCGGATGATCAGCTCCCGGTCGTGCTTCCCCGCCTGGAATCGATAAAACTGGGCGGCTCTCCTCTAGCCACCACGCCGGAATTTGTAGACGTTCCCTGCCCGCGTTGCCGCAGGCCCGCCAGGCGGGAGACCGATACCATGGACACTTTTGTCGATTCCTCCTGGTATTTCTACCGCTATTGTGATCCGGCGAATGACCGGATGCCGTTTGATGCGGAAAAAGTCAGATACTGGTTTCCAGTGGATCAATACATCGGTGGCGTCGAGCATGCCATCCTGCATCTGATCTACATGCGCTTCTTCACCAAGGTCATGCGCGATCTGGGCCTGGTGTCCTGGGATGAGCCCGTCTCAAGCCTCTTTACCCAGGGGATGGTGACCAAGGACGGGGCGAAGATGGCAAAATCCAAGGGGAATATCGTGGATCCGGATCAGTTGGTGGATCTGTTCGGAGCGGACACGATAAGGTTGTTCATCCTCTTCGCCGCACCTCCGGAAAAAGATCTGGACTGGAATCAATCGGGAGTGGAAGGGTGTTTCCGCTTTCTGAACCGGATCTGGCGCCTGTTTTCGCGTTACCACCCGCTCTTTCTCCGCCCCTCCGAAGCGGTGGAAGTGCGCAGTGAGGAAGATCGTAAATTGCTTCGCAAACTGCATCAGACCCTGCGGCGCGTCGGCAATGATATGGCGCGGTTCCACATGAACACGGCTATTGCCGCCATCATGGAGTTCCTGAACTCCCTCGCCGAATACGACGACCGGGCGACGGAGAAGAATGGGTCGCTGCTGCGGGAAGTCTTCAACCAGACTGCCCTGATTCTTTCGCCGTTTGCGCCTCATTTCTGTGAAGAAATGTGGGAGCGACTCGGACATCCTGATCGGATCTCCTTCCAGACTTGGCCTGAGGCGGATCCCGCCTGGCTGGAGGAAGAAGAAATCGAGATTGTCGTCCAGGTCAATGGCAGGGTTCGCGGCCGCTTTCTCGTGCCGGCAGGAATCGACGAGGAACGTTGCCGGCAGTTGGCGCTGCAGGATCAACGCATCCAAAGCTACTTGGAGGGCAAAACGGTCCGTAGATTGGTCTATGTTCCCGCCCGCCTGCTTAACATCGTGGCCGCGTAGGCGGCGGGTTTTTTGGTTGCCATAGAGATGTGGAAGGCGGAAAGCGGAAGGTGGAAGGCGGAAGGTGGAAGGCGGAAAGCAGTAGGCGGAAGGCGGAAGGCGGAAAGCAGTAGGCGGAAGGCAGAAGGCGGAAAGCAGTAGGCAGAAGGCGGAAGGCGGAAAGCAGTAGGCAGAAGGCGGAAGGCGGAAAGCAGCGGTAACCCACAGTGTGCTGCGGTTCTTTCCAGGAAGAAATGGCTCGTTACGAAATCGTGATTTCTCAGCAGGTTGCGACGGGAGTTTCTTAGAA
>JACQGG010000201.1 GCA_016199665.1 Acidobacteriota bacterium
ACCTCGAACCCCGACGGCGATGCTGCTAGAATCGGCGGCATGATCGATGGCAAGAAAGTCGTGGTCATCCTGCCTGCCTACAACGCGGCTCAGACGCTGCAGGCGACTTATTCCGAACTCCCGCGTCATCTGGTCGATGAGGTTCTTCTGGTGGACGATGCCAGTACCGATGAGACCGTGGCGCTGGCAAGAGCTTTGGGGATTCGAACCCTCGTGCACGCCCGCAATCTCGGTTACGGCGGGAATCAGAAAACCTGCTACCGCGCGGCGCTGCAGACCGGTGCGGACGTGGTGGTGATGGTCCACCCGGATTACCAGTATACGCCGAGGCTTGTGGGGGCCATGGCGTCGATGATCACCTGCGGAGAATATGACGTCGTCCTCGGATCCCGTATACTGGGAGGCACGGCCCGCAGCGGAGGCATGCCGCGGTACAAGTATGTCGCAAATCGCTTTCTCACTGCCCTGCAGAATCTCCTGCAGGGGAGCAAGCTCTCGGAATTTCATACCGGATTTCGCGCCTTCAGCCGCGCGGTTCTGGAGACGCTTCCCCTGGAGGAGAACTCCAACGACTTTCTTTTTGACAATCAGATTCTGGCACAGGCCCAGGTGTTCGGATTTCGAATTGGCGAGATCAGTTGTCCCACGCGCTATTTCCCGGAAGCATCGTCCATCAATTTCGGCCGCTCGGTAAGATATGGTCTGGGAGTGCTGAAAACCTCAGTGGAGGTTTTCGCCAAGCGCTGCGGCCTGTCAAATCCGACTTATCTCTCCCCGGCGGGCAGAAAGCTCAAAGTGGATCTCCTGCGCGATGCACGTTGGCATTGATTGCAAGACTTTACAGGACGGGCCGGCCGGCATGCGCACCTATCTGCGTAACCTGCTGGACGCGCTGGTTGACATTCCTGGAATCCGCCTGAGCTGTTTCATCTGCGCCGCCTTTAAAGACCCGGATCTGCCGGCCGGCGTCGGGATCCGGCGGGTCGCCGGTCCCTGGATTAACAACTTTGTCTGGATCGAATGGCAGCTTCTCCGGGCTGCGCGGCGCATGGCAGCCCCCGGCAAGCAGGCAGAGGCGAAACGTCCCGGGGCGGCAACGGCAGATCCGGCCCCTTCCGGAATTCAGGTCTTTCATTTTCCTGCCTACACGGCTTGCTCCCGGATGCCAATCCGGAAGGTTGTCAGCGTGCACGACGTCAGCTATGCCGCTCACCCGCACTGGTACCCGCATTCAAGCGGAAGATTCCGTCAGGCCTTCTATCGACGCTCTGCAACCGGCGCCGATGCGATCATCACGGCGTCGCATTTCTCCAAGAGTGAAATCGTTCGCGTTTATTCCGTCAGTCCAGAGCGCGTTTTTCCCATTCACCTTGCTTCCGGTCTGGAGGGGGTTCAGCCCGCGGATCTGTGGGACCAGGGCGGGCGAACGCGCCGCTACCTGCTGCATGTCGGAGATCTGCATGCCCGGCGAAATCTGCTGACCGCCCTGGATGCCTTTCAGGCTGTGGCGGCCGAGCAAGACCTGGAATTTGTCCTCATCGGCGAAGATCTGGGAGCCCGCGCCGAGATCGAGCGCCATGCGGCGATGCAGGGATGCGCGCAGCGGCTCCACTTTCTCCAGAATGTCCCCTTGGCCCAGATGCCGCACTGGTACCGAAACGCGTCCGCCCTGGTGTATCCCTCTGTCTACGAAGGCTTCGGTCTCCCGCTGCTGGAGGCAATGCAGTGGGGGTGCCCCGTGGTGGCGTCGCGCGCCGCGTCAATCCCGGAAATCACCGGAGACGCGGCCTGGATGGTCGATCCTTTGAACTCGCGGGAAATCGCCGCCGGCATCCGTGCAATTCTGCAGCAGCCTCACCTGCGAGCAATGCTGGTCAGCAAAGGCATAGAGCGGGCTCGAAGCTTCAGTTGGCGCCGGACTGCCGAGCAAACTGTGGCAGTATATCGTCATGTTGTGGAGTAACCTGCATTGAACGGCTCGATCTCAGGCGCGCCCCTTAATCTTGAAGACCGCGTGAATGGGAAGGCGAGGCGCCGGACATGGACTTCGGCAAGCCTTTGGATGGTGTGCTGCGTTTTGGCAAACGGCCCGGGGAGGTTGCTCCCGGCGGCGGCCGCGCCGGGTCAGGATTCGGGCCGCAGCTTGTCTCCGGCAGCCGCGCTTCCCGACTGGAATGTGCTCTTGCTGACGATTGATTCGTGCCATGCGGGGCGAATGAGCTTGTACGGCAACAAAGTCAAGACTACGCCGAACCTGGACCGCTGGGCGCGGCAGGCAACTGTCTTTGACCGGGCCTACAGCGTTTCAGCCTGGACAGCGCCGGGCCTGGTCTCCCTCTTGTCCGGAACGCTGCCGGGAGTGCACGGCGTCGATTCGCGCGACCGTCGCGCCCCTTCTTCGCTTCCGACGCTGTTGAAGATTTTTCGGCAGCAGGGGTACGAGGTCCCCAACTTGAACTTTTTCACCTTTGCGCCTTACTACCAGAACCTGGGTCTGCCCCCCGTCGACAGGAGCTATTTTACGCAGGAGGATGGAGAGGAACTGCTCCACTACCTCGATCGAAACGCAGCCCGGCCGTTCTTCATCTGGTATCACACGACCCAAGTCCACCAGCCTTACGATCCGCCTCAGGATGTCCTGCAACAGGTGATGAGAATGCACGAGGAAACGGATCGCATGCCGTCTGCGGGCGGCCGGAGACCGGAAGCTTCAAGTCAGGAAGGATCTGGAAGGTCCGGACGACTCGGCTGGGAAGAAGCTTTTGAAACTCCGGGTATTCAGGCTGTCCGGCGCGGCGCGATTGTGCCCAGAGGATCCGTGGAGTTCCGGTCCGGCGACGACCAGGCGCTTCGCGCCCTGTATGACAGCGAAATCTATCGCGTGGATTCTTTTCTGGGTCGTGTGCTGGACAAGCTGCGCGAGCAGAAACTGGAGGAACGAACTCTGGTTGTCATCACCGCAGACCATGGAGAGGAACTGCTGGAGCACGGATTTGTAGGACATGCGAGCACCTCTTTGAACGCCCGCCTGTTTGAGGAGGTAACCCGGATTCCCCTGATCCTCCGCTTGCCGGGACAGAAAACCGGCAGGCGAGTTTCCGCTCTGGCGCAGCAGGTCGATGTGGCGGCGACGATTCTCGATCTTCTGGGCTGGCCGGCGCCCCCGGTCTCGCAGGGACAGACCCTGAAGCCATTTCTGGGAATGGGACCCGGGCGCCGACCCGTGAGGCAAGGGCCCTCAGCAGGTTCGATCCGATCCGGAACAAACCGCGCAACGCGGCGCTCAGAGATTTTTCTTGAGAGCGTCATCGCAGGAAACCAGACCAGCAAGGAACGTGAGAATATCTGGGTTCGGGCTGTTCGCACGCCTGCAGTCAAGTATGTGCAGGAGTCCAGCGACGGGCGCATTACCGGGGAGTCCCTGTTTGACTTAAGGCAGGATCCGGGAGAGCGCAGGAATCTGGCCGCGCTCAGAAGCCGGGAAGTGCGCCGTTTCCGCGAGAGGATGGCTCGGCTGCAAAGCGAAAATCAGGCCGTGCGTGACCGGTATCTTCCGCCCGACCCTGCTTCGGCGAGTTTCGCCGGCCACGATTGCCCTGCCATCCAGATGCCGGAGCCCGGCCAGACACTCGATTACGCCTTGCACACCGGCGCCCTGTTGTTTCAATGGACCGGAGACGCCGACGCCGTCTACCGGATCGAGTATGACATCGGCCAAGGAGATCACCACGTGGCAGGGCAGTATGAAGCAAAGGGAAATTATCAGGTGCTGGGGCCGTTTCCTCCGGAACTCTGGAGGTCTCTGAAGGCCTGGAACCCGTTCAGGATCCGGGTCGCCTACAAAGGCGCTTCCTGCTGGAGCGACTGGCGGACCTTCCAGTTCTAGACGGGCACGCAGCCTGGATCCGGACCGTGACAGTCAGAACGGGTGAAAAAATTGGCGGGACCGAGCCGCGACAGTTATGGAGAGGCGGGGCGATTTCGTGTCGGTCTATCCAGCCTGCCTTCTTGCGCGGATTTCGCATAAAGGCATCGGGCCGGATGAGGCGTGGCGCCCCAAGGGTCGCAAGTCGTGCGGCCGGTCCTGTATCATTAAGTTCTTCACCGGATGATTGACGCAGGGGAGTACAAGAAACTTCGCATTGGTGTAACGCTGCTGGGCGATCTGGCCGCCGTCGCCCTGGCCTATGTATCTGCATTTTATCTGCGAGCCACCGTCCCGCTTCCCCTGGTTCAGGACTACATGCCTTTTGAGCGCTTTTATCAGGTTCACCACTATTGGACTGTTCTGTTCGGATCCCAGGCGGCGGTGCTTTACTTCTTCAGTTTGTATGATCCTGCTTATCTGGTTCAGAGGCGCCAGGCCCTATTGCAGATTCCGATCGCGATGCTGTTGCAATTCCTCTCGGTGGTTACCTTCTACTTTTTTCGCGGCGAGTTTTTGTTTCCCCGTTCTATTTTCGTTTCCTTTTATTTTCTCAACAGCCTGCTGATTATCGCCTGGCGCGGCCTGCTGATCCGCCTCACTTCCCGGCCGCAGCAGAAACGGGTTGTTTTGTTCGGCCTGGGGAAAACAGCGCGCGAGTTCATCCGCAATGTGGAGGAAAACCCGTACTTCGGCCTGAAGATCGTCGGAGTCGTGGCTGTGTCGGATTCCCAGGACGGCAACGGCCCGATTCCGGCCGCGCGCGAGTTTGAAGGGTATCCGATTCTCGGAGGGCGCGACGACCTGGTTAACGTCATCGAGAGGCACCAGGTGGACACCATCGTGGTGACGCCGGAGTCCTCATGGCAGGACCAGTTGATCGACGCCATCGGCCGGAGCGAGCAGACCCGGGCGAATGTTCTGGTGGTGCCCTCGATTTTCGAAATGCTGATCAGCAAGATGCAGCATCTCAAGATTCAGGACATTCCCCTGGTGGAAGTGGTAAGAAACCCGACGGCGGGGCCGCGCTCTTACACCAAGCGAATTCTGGATATTTTCTTTTCGCTGCTGTTGCTGGCCCTGCTGTTTCCCGCTTTCCTGCTGGTCGCACTGCTGATCAAGCTGAGCAGCCCGGGGCCGGCGATCTACCGGCAAAAGCGGGTCGGTTACGGAAGGGAGTTGTTTGTCGTCTATAAACTGCGCACCATGGTCGAGGACGCTGAGGCAAAGACGGGAGCGGTGCTGGCGGCCGAGTATGACAAGCGGATCACGCGGCTGGGACGGTGGCTGCGCCAATTCCGGCTGGATGAATTGCCGCAACTGATCAATATCCTGGGGGGCAGCATGAGTTTTGTGGGGCCCCGCCCGGAGCGGCCTGAGTTTGTTCAGGAGTTTGCCCGGACGATTCCAGGCTACCAGGGGCGCTTCAAAATGAAGCCGGGCATCACCGGCCTGGCGCAGGTCCATGTCGACTATCACACCTCGGCCGAAATGAAGCTGCGTTACGATCTGGCGTACATATACAATCACAACCTGTTTATGGACCTGATGATCGTACTGGAAACCATCAAGATAATGCTGACGCGCAAAGGAATCTAGCCCAACTTCGTCACAGAACCGCGCGCGTGAGCGAGCGGCGCGCTTACTCGCTTACTCATTGAGATTCCGCGCCGCTCCCTGACGGTCGCGGTTCCGGGACGACTCGGGCTGGTGGGGAGTTGAGATCGAAGGCCTCGGATCGGGGGCAGTTATGGACAGGCCTGGCGCGGACATGGATGTGGACGGGCACCGCAGCGTGACGCGTCTTTCAGGCCTGAAAGGCACTAAACAGGGATGTATCCGGTTTTTCTGAGAGTCGGCAGCCTCACCCTTTACACACACGGCGTCCTGACCGCGTTTGCCTTTCTGGCGGGGATCTGGCTGGCGCTCCGCCACGCGCAAAAACAGAATATGGACCCTGACCGGCTCAACCAGCTTTTTATTTACATCCTGATTTCCAGCATTGTCGGCGCCCGGCTGTTTTCGGTTCTGTTCGATGGGGAGTTTCAGTGGTACCGCGCCCATCCCTCGGAGATTTTGAAGGTCTGGCAGGGGGGGCTGGTTTACTACGGCGGTTTTATCTTTGCCGTGGTCACCAGCGTCATTTTTCTGAACTTGCGCCGCATGCCGTTCTGGACGACCTCGGACGTGCTGGCGCCTGCGGTGTCGCTGGGTCAGGTGATTGGGAGAATTGGCTGCCTGGCGGCCGCCGACTCGTGGGGAAAACCGACGCAGGTTGCGTGGGCCATCACTTACACAGACCCGGATGCGCTGGCGCCTTTGAACGTCCCGCTCCATCCGACCGAGTTTTATATGGTGCTCGGCAATCTGCTGATTTTTTCACTGCTCCTCTGGCGGCGGCGACGCAAGAATTTCGAGGGTCAGATCTTCCTGGAATATGGAATCTGCTATTCGATCATCCGGTTTGGAATCGAGTTTTACCGCGATGATCCGCGCGGAATGTGGTTCGGAGATTTGCTGTCAACAGCGCAAATCATCAGTATCCTCCTCCTCTTGACGTCTCTCTCCTTTTACGTTCTGAGGCGGCCAGGGGCAAAGACCTGACTGGCTCTGGACGGGGTGTATTGGGGCCGTCTGCGATCTGATGACTCTCCAGAATCCAACGCCCCTTCTCCCGCTTTACACGAATGTGTGGCGGCCCAGTCAGCGGAAGTTTCACCGTTGGGGGGCGCTCCGCGGCGGCGGAGGAATACGCTCATCGCAATAGATGGCGCCGATCCACTCCCATCCTCCCGGAATGGGCTGGATCAGCAGGTAGATGTAATTGTAGGGCGTTTGCCAGCCGCGGCTTTCCAGCAGGAACCACCCGTCGTGATACGGGAACGCCCGCACCCTTGCGGATATTCTGATTCCGGGCGAATAATTCTCTTCCAGGAAGGTGGCAATCTCTTCCAGGTCCGAATTCAGAAACTCACTTTCACACGCGCCAAAAATAAAAGTCACTTTGCTGGCAAATTTCTGCAGAGAGGTGAAGGTACGGCGTCGCAGCGCGTTGCTGAGAATATTGACAAGTTGGACCCGGCTCTTGACCCGCCAGAACCGGTCATCGGACAGCCAGATCAGCCGCCGGCGCGCGGAATCGGCGTAGCTGTCACCGATTTCGTCCTTTTCGTCGGGATAATCGGCGATCACTTTCTGGTAAACCTGGCGGGCGCGCTCGGGGGATCTCTCCTCCAGGCAGCGTCCCACCTCCAGCAGGTAGGAGGCAAACTGGCGCAGCACTCGCCGTTCCCCCGCCCGGTTCAGCCAGTCGTGAGCCTGATCGCAACTGCCGCGCTCGAGGTAGCCGTCAATCAGCGCCCTGTACGCCCGGTCCAGCACAACCGGGTCCTGGCTGGCGCCGATGGTCGCCCTGAGTTGGTCTTCCTCGGTGAACAAGCGACCCTGCGCGCGTAGAGACCCAGGGGATAGGGCGAACAGAAAAACGGCGCCACAGAAGACTACCGGCATCATTGCGGGGGATTTTCTGAAGATCCAATGAAGGGGGAAGAGGCGGCTTCCGGCACGTTCTCCTCAGACTCATAACTGATCAGATATTCGCTCCAGACTTGGCCTCCCACGGTGGTGCCGCCCGTCTTCTTGATATTGGAGCACTGGAGGTATTTCTTCGCTCCCGCCTGGATAGTGACTTGCATTTCGTAGCCGTCCCAGCGCCGTGAAACGTCCGCCTGCAAGAAGCACACAAGAGCCCTCAGCGTATGGCCGAACGGCTCCTGAATGTACGAAGCCCAGCCGGCCCAGCTACCCTCTACATAGATATGGCCGTGCGTGGTTCCCATGCAGTCGCGGCGGTTCCCTCCATGAACCGCGCTTCGATACGGCTGGATAGCAATTCACCGCTGCGTGGCAATGCCGCCCATCCTGCCGGCTCCTCTGTCCTGGTGGGTACCGTAACATGCGAGTGCAGCAGTCAGGAATGGCCGCGGGCGCCGCTCCCAAAACCAGCTCTGGGCGCGCAGCCCGACGTTCGCCGCAGCGCGGGCAGAACCCTATCCGCCAAAGTATCTCTTGTCGTCGCGCCGATTAAGCTATCATAATTCGAACTGCTGTAGAAAGTTTTGTGAACCGGCTTCCGGCTGTCCGAGTCTGTTTCTTCATGGAGGATTGCATGAGATTTCTCGGTGGGATGGTTGTGGCGCTGTGCGGCATGCTGTCTCTGTTGGCTTTGCCGGAATATCTGGCTCGCTTCACGGCCGATCCTATGAGTTCTGCCCCGTTTAAGGGCCGGTGCTCCACCTGCCACATCAATCCGGCTGGAGGGGGCCCGCGCAATGAATTCGGCCTGGCCTTTGCGGCGAACACTTTCACCATTACCCCGGAGTTGCGCGCGCGCTTTCCGGAGCGGTTCCAGTATCCCGTCCAGTCCCTTGACGCCCATGCGGAGATTCACTACTCGGACCCCTCCGGCAGGACGGTCATCCTCAAGCGGGACGGCATCACGACGGCTATCGACCCGTCCAGTCCGCCCTCGGCAGGCGCGGGGCTCCCGGTGGCGGCAGCTCCGGCTGCGGCCGCCGCAGCGACAATCGAAGGGGCTCCTGCGGGCCGTGTTTCGCAATGGGATCGACCCATGCAACTTTCCACTCGCTGGATTAATCTGCCGCAGCCGGCTGCGATCAGCCGCAACGACGCCAACATTCTGATCCAGCATCGGTTCAGCGCGCCGCTCTTTGTGGGCTCAGCGCCCCAGCTCCTGGGTCTGGACAGCACGGCCAATATTTTTCTGGGGTTGGATTATGGGGTCTGGGATCGCCTCATGGTTTCCTTGTCCCGCTCCCGGTTTAATCGCAATGTGGAAATGGACGTCACTGGAGATTTTTGGCAGCAGCAGCGCGGCGCTCCCCTCTCTCTGGCCGGCAGGATCGGCCTTGAAGGGAGAGACAACTTCGGAGAATTTTTCTCGCCGCACCTCCAGTTAGCGGCGGAACGTCAGTTCGGCAGGCGCGTGGCGGTGCTGCTGGCTCCGGCGCTGGTATTCAACAGCCAGGACAATCGTTTGTTTTTTCTCCGCGATTTCGCAGCCAATTCCGATAAGGATTACACACTAAACATGGGAGTCGGTTTGTCGCTAAAAGTAATGCCCACCTTTGCAGTGGTGGCCGAATACGTTCCACGTCTGGCAGGGTTCAGGGGTTACTTTGTCGACCGCCCGGCAATTTCGGTCGCATTGCAGAAGCAGACTTTTCGGCATGTTTTTAGCCTGGTGATCTCCACTTCCACGGCGATGACCCCGGCTGGATACGGTCCCAACATTGGGGCCGATGCGACCCCTACGGCCAATCGGCTCAAGCTCGGATTCAACATTCTTAGAAAGTTGAGGTAGACACAACATGAAATTCTCGCGGTTCCTGGGCATTTTTCTGGCCCTGGCCTTCACCCTGATTTGCTATCTACTTGCGGAAAGCGGCGGCGCCCCGGCCCAGGCGATTGGTAACCCGGGCCTCTGTTTTCAGAGCGGCTGCCACATCAGCTTCCCGCTGCGAACGGATTCAAGCCTGCTCACTGTCACAGGATTTCCTTCAACCTATACGCCCGGGATGTCCTACCCTGTCACCGTGACAGTCAGAAACAACCCGACTGCCAGCGCTTCTTCAGCGCGGGCCGGATTTGCCGCATTTGTGAACAGAGACGGCACAGCATTTACCTCATCTGTCGGGACGATCACCACTACGGATACTGCCGGCACGCGTCTCCTTCCCTACGACGGGGGAGGAACCCTTCGGATTGCGTATGTCACGCACAGCCTGCCCCGCGCCGGGTCGCCGTCGGCCAGTTTTGCGTTTCAATGGACCGCCCCGGCGGCGCCCGGCGGCAACGCGGTGCTTGTTGTAGGCGCCAATTCAGCGAACGGAGATGGCCAGAATACCGGTGACGTCATCAGCAAGCAGACGTTTACCGCGGCCGCAGGCGCGGCCTGCGCCTATGCCATCGCTCCCACGGCGCAATCGTTTCCGGCGGCGGGAGGGACGTCAAGCATCAATATCACCACCGACAGCGGTTGTGCCTGGACCGCCGCGAGCAACAGCAGCTTCATCACCGTCACTGCCGGAGCTAGCGGGAGCGGCGCCGGCACCGTCAACTACGCGGTGGCAGCCAACACGGGCGCGGGCCGCACCGGAACACTGACGGTGGCAGGACAAACTTTTACCGTCACTCAGGCGGCGGGCGATTGTGCTTACTCGATCACGCCGACAAGCCAGGCGTTCGCGGCCGCCGGTGGGACGGCGACCGTAAGTGTCACGACCACCGCAGGCTGTGCCTGGACGGCCACCAGCGGCAACGCCTTCATTGCCGTTGCCTCAGGCAGCAGCGGCGCCGGCAGCGGGACAGTGATTCTTTCCGTCGCCGCCAACGCAGGCTCCACCCTCCGCACCGGAACTGCGACCATCGCCGGAGAGACTTTCTCGGTTTCGCAGGCAGGCGCACAGGCCGAAAACGAAAAATCCAACTTTGCCCAGTTTGGAAATGGGGACCTGGGAGG
>JACQGG010000203.1 GCA_016199665.1 Acidobacteriota bacterium
ACGAGTCTCTCGCATAGCGCTTCAAGTTGAAGCGCGCCCTCTTACTTCTTCAAAAAGGAGCTGACGCGCGCGTCGTCCTCCGGAATCCGATCCAGCAGGCTCGCCTTTCGAATGCTGCCCGAGCCAAACTTAGCCCCGGCGCGTCATGATGCCTTTCGGGAAGTGCAGGGCCGACGCATGCCTCCCCCCTCCAGGGATTAGACTATAATAATACCCCTTTTATGCAATTCAAGAATCAGGTGGCCCTGGTCACTGGAGCGAGCACCGGCATCGGACGCCAGATCGCGCTGGCGCTGGCGCGCGAGGGCGCAGATGTCGCGGCCCTGGCCCGTTCGGCGGACAAGCTTCAGTCGCTGAGGCGGGAGATTGAAGTCATAGGTCGCCGCTGCCTTGACTTTTCCTGCGACGTCCGGGAAAGGCGTCGGGTCTTTGCCTGTGCCGAACAGACCGAAAAGGAACTGGGACCGATCGAGATTCTCGTCAACAACGCCGGAATGGGTGTCGGTGGGGCGGTCTATCAGGTCTCTCTGGAAGATATCCAGTACCAGATGGACGTAAATTTCTACGGCGTCATTCACACGACTCACGCGGTCCTGCCGAAAATGCTGGAGCGGCGCCGCGGCCTGATCATCAATATCTCCTCGATCCTGGGGAAGGCGCCGGCGCCTTACACCGGCTATTACTGCGCCACCAAGTTTGCGCTTACCGCGATGTCGGATGCGTGGAGGCTGGAGCTGCGGCCCTTCAACATCCACGTGCTGAACGTCTGTCCGGGCTCAACCTCCGGAACTGCCTTCTCCCACAACATGCGCGGAGTGGATCGGAAATTGCCGACCGGTCACGAGCGAGGCCGAACCATGCCGGCTGCTGAGGTCGCGAGGCGAACCATTGCCGCCGCCGCGGCGCGAAAGAGAGAGATCGTTTTGACGACCGAGGGGCGGCTCTTTATTGCCGCAAACCGTTTTGCGCCCGGGCTCACCTTCCTCTTGATGTCAAAAGTGATCCCCTATCTGCGAAAACGCGGAGAGCGGGCGCCCCATTCTTGAAAAGCTCTGATTTTCAAGAAAACGAGATGCTTGCCGGAAACGGAGGACAGCTTTTTTTGCTTCCCGAGGCGAGCCGCTCACGGCTGACCGCTGAAAGCGGGCGGCGCATTTCCAGGGTCGTATGAAAATCATCGCGTGCATCAAGCAGGTGCCGGAAAAAGATACCCGCTTTGAGATCAATCCGCAGGGAACATGGATTCAGGAGCAGGAGCTGACATTTGAAATCAATGAGTGTGATGTCTATGCACTGGAAGAAGCGCTCCGGCTGAAGGAAAAGCACGGCGGCGAAGTGGTTCTGCTCAGCCTGGGGGGCGAGTCGGCGGAAAAAACCATGCGCCGCGGCCTGGCTCTGGGCGCTGATCGCGGCATCCTGATCCTGGCCGCCCGGGATCAAACCACCGACCCCTTCACCGTGGCCCGGGCGCTGCTGACGCAAGTGCGACTGGAACAACCCGACCTGGTGCTCACCGGAGTGCGCTCCGATGATCAAGCGTTCTCCCAGACGGGAACCCTGCTGGCGGAACTGCTGGGGTGGCCTCATGCGACTATTGTCATGAAAATCGACTGGGAAGCGGGCGCGGGTCGGCTCACCATCCAGCGCGAACTGGAAGCGGGGCTGCTCGAAGAAGTCTCCCTCCCCTTCCCGGCGGTACTGACGATCCAGCAGGGAATCAACCAGGTCCGCTACCCCTCATTAAAGGGGATTATGGCCGCCAGGAAAAAGGAACTGCGCCGCGTCAACTGGGCGGCAACCGGAGTCAGCGGCGATCGGAAAATTGCGATTGAAAAGCTCGTTTTCCCCAAAAGCGACAAAAAATCCGAAATTATCGGCGGCACGCCCCGGGACGCAGCGGCGACGCTGGTGGAAAAAATGAAAAAGGAGATGAAGATATTATAGCGATGATGGCGTGCAGCTGGGGGCGCCCCATCCTGAACGGTGGAATGTGTCCGATTTGATACTTTTCCTGGTTGAGCATGGCGGCGGGAGAACCCGCCCCTTGACCTGGGAGTGTCTCGCATTTGTTCAGGGCCTGGCTCTGGAATTGAGCAGGAAGGTCATCGGAGTTGTGCTCGGCAACAACATCGACTCTGTTTGTGCCGAAGTGGCCGCGGCGAAAGTCCAGGAAATTTGGAAAGTCTCTGCCCCAGAACTGGAAACCTACAACCCGGACTGTTTCAGCGCAGCTCTGTGCCAGATTATCAAACCGGCCGAGCCGTACGCATTCGCTTTCGCGCATACCTACCGCACCATCGATTTTGCTCCGAAACTGGCCGCGGCGCTCAATGTCGGGTTCATCTCGGACATTACTCGATATCGAATCGACGGCGGCCGGCCGGTCTTTACCAAGTCTGTCTTTCACGACAAGCTGGCAGCCGAGGTTTCCTTTTGCGCCGCGCCGCCTCATCTGCTGTCGATCCAGATCGGCTCTTTTCCGGGTGACGCCGCGCAACGCGAAGGGCGCGCACCGGTGCAAGAGAAGCCGGTCAATCTGGCCGGGGTCCCCGACCGGCGCCGGATGCTGCAGATCATCCAGGCAATGAAGAACCAGGTCGATCTCAGCCGGGCCCAGATCATCGTGGCGGTCGGCCGGGGAATCGGCAAACAGGAGAACCTGAAGGTGGCCCAGGAGCTGGCGGCGGCTCTGGGCGCTGAAATTGGGGCCTCGCGTCCCATTGTGGACATGGAGTGGCTGCCCCGGGATCGGCAAATCGGAAGCTCGGGGCAGACGGTGGCCCCCCGCGTGTACTTTGCCATCGGCATTTCCGGCGCCATCCAGCACATTGTAGGCATGAAAAATTCCGCATTCGTCGTGGCGATCAACAAAGACCCCAATGCTCCGATTTTCAAGGTCGCCAACTACGGCATCGTCGGCGACCTCTTCGAGGTGGTCCCGGCCCTTACCCAAGCCGTCAAACAGCAAAAGGGGAATGGTTAAGTGCCCGCAAGGGTGCCGGCGGTTGCTTGCCGGTCGCGGTTGAAAGGGAAAACCAGGTGGATGTCGTACTGCAGGTGATTGTTCTTGCTGTGGTTCAGGGATTGACGGAATTCCTGCCGGTCAGCAGTTCGGCTCATCTGATCCTGGTGCCGTGGCTCCTGGGTTGGAAAGAGCTCGGCCTGATCTTCGACGTCGCGCTGCACGTGGGGACCCTACTGGCCATTCTTTCCTATTTCCAGAAGGAATGGGTGGCGATCCTGAAGGAAGTGCCGGAGCTGCTGCGAGGAAACTTGCACTGGACGCGGACCAGGATCCTGATTTTGATCCTCGGCACCGCCCCGGCGGTCCTTTTCGGGATCCTCAGCGGGCATTTGATCGAATCACGGCTGCGCTCGCCGCTGGTTACCGCAATCTGCCTGATCGGCTTTGGAATCCTGCTCTGGGTGGCCGAAGCGACCGGGGCCAAAACGCGGACCCTGGGCGACGCACAGGCCATCGACGTTCTTTGGATGGGAATGTTTCAGATGTTTGCCCTGATTCCGGGGGTGAGCCGATCCGGTGTCACGATCACCGGCGGGCTTGTTCGGGGCTTTCGGTCCTGGGATGCGGCTCGGATCTCGTTCCTGTTGTCGGCCCCTGCCATTGCCGTGGCCGGAGTGGTGGAGGCGCGCGAGGCCTACCACCAGTATTGGGGCGGCCCACTTTCGCTGGAACCGCTCATGCAGCAGGCGCATCCCTTCAGACTGCTGTGGCTGGGCATTGTAATGTCGGCTCTCACTGGATTCCTTTGTATGCGATATTTTCTTCGCTTCCTTAGAGTCGGCACCATGGCCCCTTTTGTGATCTACCGAATCATCCTGGGCCTGGCAATCCTGGGCCTGCTCGCTTCCGGCAAGACTGCCCTGGTGGTGGCGGCTCTTCTGCCGGGCAGTTGATCCCGGCCGCTGGGTCGGCCTCCACGGCCGGGCCGCGCACGTCGCCAGCCGGCCTCAAAAGGGGAAAGCGCCTGCGCGCGCGTGGTGTTTTCCGTCCGCCCGGCTTCCACTATCACTATAATGACAGCAGTATGCTTTTGCTTAGCTTGACCCTTACGTTGCTCTTGCTCTCGATCCCGCCGGGTTGGGAAAGAGAGGGAGAAGGCCCGCAGGAGACCGCGAAGGCCAGCATGGCGGCGCGCTCCAGTCCCGAACTGCGCGAACACTTTCGCGCGATGCACACCCATGCACTTGCAAACGTGCTCAATGACAGCGCGCTCAACCAGGTGCTGGACAGCCAGATCGATGATTTTGTGAAAGAGATCGCGAAGAAGAATGAGCGGCTTGAAGAGGCGGCCGATCGACTGTCGCGCACGCCGGATCCGGCAATGCAACGCCGCTCGATACGCCTGATCCGCGATACGGCGGCTGATCTTGAAGGCACCCTGCGCGTCTGGACTGATTTGCTGCGGCCGCTGAAACGGCCCAAAGGGGCCGATACTTCCAGCCCGCTCTCCACAATTGAATCGCTGCTGCAGCAGGTCGCCCTGTACATCAAGCAGATCAACCAGTTCCTGTTCCCGGAAGACGTGGCCGTTTCTGTTCACGAGTTAAGATCGGAAGGCTTTCACGGAACCCTGAAGAAAATTCAGCGGGTTGCGCAGCAGTTGAGCCGCGAATAAACGCAGCCGCGAATGAACGCGAATGAACGCAGCCGCGAATAAACGCAGCCGCGAATGAACGCGAATGAACGCAGCCGCGAATAAACACAGCCGCGAATAAACGCGAATGAACGCAGCCGCGAATAAACGCGAATGAACGCAGCCGCGAATAAACGCGAATGAACGCAGCCAGC
>JACQGG010000213.1 GCA_016199665.1 Acidobacteriota bacterium
GCGTTCATCCGCGGCCCGCGTTCATTCGCGGCTCGCGTTCATCCGCGTTCATTCGCGGCTCGCGTTCATTCGCGTTCATTCGCGGCTCGCGTTCATTCGCGGCTCGCGTTCATCCGCGGCCCGCGTTCATCCGCGGCTCGCGTTCATTTGCGGCTCGCGTTCATTTGCGTTTATTCGCGGCTCGCGTTCAT
The DNA here is from genome assembly GCA_016199665.1 of Acidobacteriota bacterium. GTDB lineage: Bacteria > Acidobacteriota > UBA6911 > JACQSX01 > JACQSX01 > JACQSX01. Next base: position 192 of record JACQGG010000213.1, read on the forward strand.
TTCGCGTTCATCCGCGGCTCGCGTTCAATCGCGATCCTTCGCGGCTCGCGTTCATTCGCGGCCGGAATCCCGGTGGCCGATGAGCGCCAATGAACGGATGCCAATCTGCTATACTCGCCTTGATGCCTTTGAGTGAGAAAGCAGTGCCGAAGTCAGCGCTCCCTACCGACGTTGGGACATTTACCATTTACGGATTTGAAGACTCTCTCAGTGGCGAAGAGGCGGTGGCTCTGGTGCGGGGGGACGTCCGGCCGCCCAGGGTTCCGCTGGTTCGCATTCATTCGCAGTGCCTCACGGGAGATGTCTTCGGTTCGAACCGGTGTGACTGCGGGGCGCAGTTAAAAGCGGCGCTGCGGAAAATAGCAGGCGAGAGCGCCGGCATTCTGCTTTATCAGATGCAGGAAGGACGCGGAATCGGGCTGATCAACAAATTGCGTGCATATGAACTACAAGATCAGGGAGTTGACACCGTAGAGGCCAACGAACAGCTCGGTTTTGCGGCCGACCAGAGGGAATATCAGTTCTGCGCGGAAATTCTGAGATACCTCGGCGCGGCAGAGATCCGTCTCCTGTCCAACAACCCGGCCAAGAAACAGGGGTTGGAGGAGAAGGGCATTCAGGTCAGCGCCATGGTGCCGTTGAGGGTGAGGCACTCGCGGCGGGCTGATTCGTACATGCGGACCAAACGGGACAAATTGGGACATTTGCTCTGATACTTCGGCAACTTTATGGAAGGAGCGATCATCCATCATCCATCATCTGTCGTAAACTCAAGCTCCCGTCCCTTGCGGCGCCCTGGAGTCATTCTTCTGGTTTCCTGCTATGAACTGGGGCATCAGCCGGCCGGAGTTGCTTCGCCGGCGGCGTTTTTGGAAAGCGCCGGCTATCGGCCCGATACCCTGGATATTTCCGTCGAAGGTTTTGACAGGCGCAAGATCGCTCGCGCTCTGTTTGTTGGGATTTCTGTCCCAATGCACACGGCCTTGCGGCTGGGTGTGCGCATCGCCCGGCGAATCCGACAGGTCAACCCGGACTGTCACGTTTGCTTTTACGGGTTGTATGCCGCACTCAACAGCGCCTACCTTCTGCAGGCGGCTGCGGATTCCACAATCGGAGGGGAGTCGGAAGAACCCCTGGTGGCTCTGGTACGGGCGGTGGAGCGGGACCCGTTGCAAGGTCCGGACATCGAAGGGGTCAGCCGCCGCGGCTTTGCCTCTTCCCCCTTTTTGAAGCGGCAGCGATTTCATCTGCCGAGCCGTAGGGGACTGCCGCCGCTGGAGAGATACGCTCATTTGGAGATGGGCTCCGAGCGCCGGAAGGCCGGTTATGTAGAAGCGAGCCGGGGATGTCTGCACCGGTGCCTCCACTGCCCGATTCCGCCGGTTTTCAACGGACAACTCTTTGTTGTCCCTGCGGAAATCGTCCTCGCGGATGTTCGGCAACAGGTGGCTGCCGGCGCGGCCCACATCACCTTTGGAGATCCAGACTTCTTAAACGGTCCATCTCACTCGATGCGTATTGCGCGTTCCCTGCACCGGGAGTTTCCTGACCTGACGTTTGATTTTACCGCCAAGGTGGAGCATGTTCTGAAACACCGCGCGCTGTTTCCCGAGTTGCGCAAACTGGGTTGCCTGTTCATGATCTCGGCCGTGGAGTCGTTGAGTGATCGGGTGCTGCGCAACCTGGAGAAGGGCCACAGCCGCGCCGATGTTTTTTCGGCGCTGCAGGTGGTGCGCGACTCCGGCATTGCGTTTCGACCCACGTGGGTGTCGTTTACCCCCTGGACAGAGATGCCGGACTATCTGGACATGCTTGATTTTGTGCAGACCCAGGAGCTCATCGAGCATGTGGACCCGGTGCAGTACGCCGTTCGGCTGCTGGTTCCTCCCGGCTCAAGTCTTCTGTTGCGGCCCCAGATCAAACCGTATCTGGGAGCATTGGATCCGGCCCGGTTCAGCTATCATTGGACGCATCCCGATTCGCGCATGGACCCCCTGCACCGGCAGATATGCGCCGTGGTGGAGCAGGCAGTTGCGGGCGGAGCGGAGAGGTGGCAAGTGTTCTGCCGGGTGCAGGCGCTTGCATGTCAGGCTGGGGGGGCCCGGGTTCCGGCCCTGGCGCCATGGATAGCCCTGTCGGGGCGAAATCCGGCCCCGCGTTTGACCGAACCGTGGTTTTGTTGAGCGGAACCGCTGCGGACCAGTCTGGTCCGCTTTAGAAGGCGGCCGCGATCGGGAACGTTGACTGGCAGAAGCCGGGAAACGCCAGCCGGCGGTCCCCAGGCAGGTGAAAATCTCGAGTCGGGTTCAAGCGGGTATCCCGGCTTTAGCGCGCAGGCGCAGAGGGCGTATCGGGGAGCGCAGGGGGAGGACCTTTGCGCATTCCCCGCAGCGGCGGCATCTCTGCGGTAAATAGATCCTGCGATGCAACCCCGCCCGGAGCTGGCAGGGAGCGCCCCGACTGGATATGATAAGAAAGGAGAGATCATGAATCAGGAAATCAAGATACTGGCTGAAGTGGACCGATACAACCCGGCCATCTGCAA
>JACQGG010000199.1 GCA_016199665.1 Acidobacteriota bacterium
GCGGGCGGCGGCGGCGGCGGAGTCGGATCTGCGGGAGGGATCACCGGCGGCGGCGGCCAGATTCAGATCGGCCCCGTGGGAACGTTTGACCCCGCGCTGGCTTTCAATTTTAGCTGGGATCGAGTTTCCTCGCCTCTGAATACCCTGCAGGTATCGGGCTCTCCGTTTGTGACAAGCTACGCAACATCCTACGGCGGAACTTATGCGCAGCTCCTTCCCACCGGGACCAGCTACTCGTTGGCCCTTAACGGCCTGCGGCAGAGCTCGACCCAGCAGTTCCTCCGATTCAATCCGGCGGTGGCCAGCCGATTTGTGCTTTCATTCAACCAGCCGCTGCTGAGTGGGTTGGGCCCTCTCTCGAACGAACGGTTCCTGCTGGTGGCCCGGAACAACCAGAAAGTGTCGCAGGAAGTATTTCAGCAGCAGGTGATCGACACGGTGGTTAGAGTGGAAAACATCTACTGGGATCTGGCTACCTTCCAGGAGAATGTTCGAGTGGCCGAGCAATCCCTGGCCGTGGCTCAGAAACTTTACCAGGAAAACCAGACCCGGGCCCAGATCGGGACCTTGGCGCCCCTGGACGTGGTCGCTTCCGAGTCGGAGGTGGCGGCCCGGCAACGCGACCTGATCGTGGCGACCACCAATCTGCAGCTACAGGAAGCGACCTTCAAGAACATCCTGAGCAGGAAAGTAGATGCCGAACTGGACTCGGTACCTATTGCCACAACCGATTCTTTGCCGGAAGTCAAACCGCAAGACATGCCCGATCTTCCACAGGCTCTCGCGCATGCGCTGGAGAACCGCCCCGATCTGCGCCAAGCCCAGTTGAACCTGCAGAACCAGAACATCGCAGTCTTGTACACTTCCAACAATCTGAAACCGGGTCTCGCCCTCTTTGGCCTTTACGCGGGCGCGGGCCTGGAGGGAAACACCCATACGGCCGAGGGGGGAGCCGGCGGTTCCCTGGCCCAGTCATTCTCCGGGGATTTCCCCGAACAGGCCGGCGGCATGACCCTGGTTATTCCGATCCGAAATCGCACCGGACAGGCGGACAACTTGCGGGCACAGCTTGAATACAATCAGCTTCAGACCAGCCTGCAGCGTTCGCGCAACCAGGTTGCGCTGGAGGTTCGACAGGCGGTCATCGCCCTGGTTCAGGGCAAAGCCCAGGTGGAAGCCGCGCGCAAAGCGGTGCTGCTGGCCCGCCAGAGTCTTGAGGCCGAGCAGAAAAAACTGGCTGCCGGCGTTTCGACCAGCTACCAGGTGATTCTTCTTGAGCGCGACCTGGTCTCGGCCGAGTTGGCCGAACTGCAAGCTTCGGCCGGCTATGCCAAGGCTCTCGTTGAAATGGACCGCTCCACGGGTCGCACCCTGGACCGAAACGGGATTCGATTCGGCGACGCGCTGAGTGGAATCGTCACGACGCTGCCGACGCCCCCGTTCAGCTTCAGGCAGCCGCAACAGGGAGGCAGGTAGACCCCATGATCCGGATGACGATTTCAAAAAATATGCCCGAGACGTTCCCGCCTGGCCGCGAATTCCCGCCAGCCCCTCGACATCGGAGATTCCGCTTGCCGGCGCTGGCGGCGGCTCGGATTCTGTTCCTAGGGCTCGTGCTTTTCGATGGCGGCTCCGTTCTGGCTCAGCAGGACGGCGGCGGGAGGCCACCGGACTACAGCAGAAGCCCAGACTGGTTTCCCCGCATTCTCGCCCCTTACAGGCCGCAAGCTGTGCCTCCGGTTGAACCGATACAGTCATCGGGTGTGTCACAGATGATCCAGGACGGAAAAATTGCGCTGTCGCTTCCGCAATTGATCTCCGCGGTTCTGGACAATAACCTGGACATTTCCGTCGCCCGGTTCCCGATGGCTCTTGCAGAGACTGACCTGCTGCGAGCCAATGGGGGACAAGCGCCGCGCGGCTTTGAAGGGGCGCCGGTGCCCGCCGGCCTTTTCGCGGGCGCCATCGGGGCCGGCATCGGTCAGGTGAACTTTGCCACCGCCGCGCTGGGCGGCATTGGCAACGCGGGCGGACTTTCGGCGTCGTCCAGAGGGTTGTCGCTCAACCCCAGGGGCGCTTTGGATCCCACCGTCATCATCCACTACAGCTTCAATCACGTTTCCAGCCCCTTGAATTCCCTTCGGATATCCGGGGTCCCCGTCGTCACAAGTTCCACCCCCTTCTGGCAGGTCAGCTACCAGCAGGCTTTTACGACCGGCACGACCTTCAGTCTTGGCTATTCAAGCCAGATACAACGGTCAACCCAGCAGTCATTGTTGTTTAACCCTGCGGTGGCAACCCGTTATACATTCACGTTCACACAGAATCTCCTCAGCGGTTTTGGATCCGCAGTCAACCACCGATTCCAGGATGTTGCCGCGACCAATCGGCAAATCTCCGATGAAATCTTTCGCCAAAGGGTGATTGGAGTCGTGACCCAGGCACAGAATGTTTACTGGGATCTTGTGGCGGCCCGCGAAAACCTGCGGAATGCGGAACAAGCTCTCGCGGTCGCCCAGCGCTTGGCCGACGACAACCGCAGGCGCGTGGAAATCGGCACCATGGCTGCGGTGGGCCTCATTCCTGCTGAGGCCGAATTGGCCCGGCGCCAGCGCGATCGGGTCACCGCCGAGACCCGGCTTCAGACGACCGAGCTGGCGTTGAAAAACCTGCTCAGCCGGCAGGTCGACCGCGCGCTGGCCGAGGCGAGACTGGAGGCCACTGCGGCCCTTCCCGAGCCCACATCCACCGAGATCCCGGACTACGAACAAGCCCTGAAGCTGGCAATGGAGAATCGTCCCGAGCTGCGCCAGGCTGCGATGAACATTTCCAAGCAGGACGTCGTGGTCCGATTTGCCAAAGACAGCCTGCGGCCGACGCTGATCCTCTTCGGGCAGTTGGCCAGTGTCGGCTTTGCGGGAAACCGGTTCGTCCCCAATCCGGCCGGAGGGCCTCCCTTGCAGGTCACGCGAGGCGCGGCGCAGGCCTTCAGCCAACTGGCCCGCCTTGATTTTCCGGAATATGCCATCGGCTTTAGCTTTACGGTTCCGATCAAGAACAGGGCGGCGCAGGCCGACAGCATGCGCGCCCAGATGGACCGGCAGTCGGCTGAAGTCGCGGCGCAGCGAACCCGCCTTCAGATCGGGCTTGAAGTTCGACAGGCCCTCATCGGCCTGGCGCAAAACAAGGCTCGCGTGGAAGCGTCGCGCAAGGCTCTCAATCTAAGCGAGCAGGCGGCGGATGCCGAAGAGAAGAAGTTCCGCGCCGGCATTTCCACCCCTTATGACGTCATTCGGCTGCAGCGAGACCTGATCGCCGCCCAGCGGGCCGAGGTGGAGGCCAGGGTCAACTTCGCCAAAGCGCTTGTTGAAATGGCCCGGGCAACCGGAACGACGCTTGAGAAGGCCAGTGTGGATTGGGAGAAGATCCATGGGCGCTGATTCCAGGCTGGCTGCCGGCTTAGTGCCCCCATTCATAATTACACTAACGTTAGCGTAATTATGAATGTAGACACTTAGGGCGTGACAAGAAAATCGGCCGCGTTGCTCACGCGCGTCGCAACGAGAACTTGAAAGTGTCGCTTTCCCAAAACGAGATCCGGCGCCACATCGTAGGTGGCGGTAATAGAGCCATCGCTCACGACCGCGCCGGAAACAAACTGGAGCCCGTCGGAGTTCGCCAGCCTCAGCGACGCAGCGCCGCCAGAGAATCCTGAGCCGGCAAGGGTGAAGGTCACTCGAGTCCCCGGTTTCGCCGTCGAGGGCGTGACCGACGAAACCACCGGATTAGTTCCACCGGCAGGATTGACTGCCACCGTGTAAGTATTGCCCGTCACGCCGTCAAAAAACATATTCACCCCCCGGAAACTCGGGCCTAATCCGGCGCCCACGCGGTAAGTAGCGCGCACCTCCGTGGCACTGATGACGGAACCGTCGACCAACTCGAAGCCCGACATCGGACTGATTCCAATGCGAGGGTCGCCACCAACAAAATTTTCGCCCCGCACAGTGAAGTTGACCGTCTGGTTGTCGGCAAAATTGCGCGGATCGACTGAAGTAATAATGGGCGCCGGCTTCAAAACGGTGTAGCGGAACGGCAAACTGCTGAGCCCTGACACCGTCAGCACGACGTCTGTTGTTCCTGCCGGGACCCCCAGCGGGACCCAAAGCCGAATCGCGTCCTGCGTCGCCGATATGAGGGGGGCCACAAGGGATCCGAACTTTACCTGAATCTGAGAGAGATTGCCGGCAAGGTTTGCCCCTCGGATCGTGATCGGAACTCCCGGAGATGCGGAGGGAGTGATTGACTGGATGACTGGCGGCAACGGGGCGCCGACAAAGAAGAATTTGTTCGAATCCGGCAGCTTGTTTAAATCAATGTCAAATGCCGCCGGAGTGAAAGTAAAGCCGGGCTTTGAAGGGCTCACACGCACATTGGTCTTGACCTTCGAAAGCGTGAAGAGGCCATCGGCGCCGCTGGTGACCGACGCGTTTCCGTACTGGATCCGGACGCCGGCGAGTGGAGCATTCTTGAAGTCAATCACTTTTCCCCCAATGTCGAACCCGACGAACCGAGAATCAAACGGCAATTGCAGGTCCGCCGTGAGGCTGAACAAGTAAAACTGCAGTGTGGGGTCCCGCGGATCTGAAAACTCAAATCCATTTCTCAATATTGCCACCAGATATCGCGGGGCGCTGCTTTCAGGGATCGAGGCAAACCGGTAGTTGCCGCCCGCATCCACCAGGGCGAAATAGAGCCAGTCACTGTCAGAGTCGTACAACACGGCCACTGCGCCGGCAGGCGAAGCAGTGTCGCGCGGGGTAACTTTGCCGCCCACGGTCCAGACCCGGCCGGTGGAAACAAAGTCCGCCGTCTGGCCTGCGTTGTTGATCTGGACGATTCGGAATTCCGGATTGAATTCAAGACCCACAAACAGGGGGACAGCCGCGTAGTTTCCGTTGGGCAGGCCCCGCTTCAGGTAGGCGCCATCGGCGCCGGTAAAAACAAGGGAGGCGTTTTCGTTTGCATCCACGATATAGATTGCGGCGCCCACAATGGACCGCCCTCGCGCGTCGACAACTTTTCCGCTGATGCTGGAGCCGCCAATGGGATTCGCTTCAAAACTATCCACCAGGACATCATCGTCTTCAATCGTCACCGTGCGGCTTGCAGGCGCAAACCGGTGCGTGGTGGCAGTCGGTGTGATCGTATAAGTTCCTGGACGGACATCCGGCAGTTCGTAAACGCCGAAGATGTCCGTCTTGACGCTGCTGAGAACGCGCGCCGTCCTGCTGTCGGCAATTTGAACCGTAATGTCGCCCAGTCCGGCGGAATCCTGCAGCACAAACCCGAATGCCGAAAACGCGTCAAAAGAGCTCTTTTCCTTGTCGGGTACATCTTCATCGTAGTTATCATCCTCGTCGGCGATAAAAAAGATCTGATCCTTTGCATCCGCCAGCTCTTCTCCGAACACAATCGCTTCCTGACCCCCTCGCACGTAAGGATTCTGGGCAGGAATGATGGAGATGTCGGGAATGTGCTCCAATTCTTCCGCCACGGTGAACGCCGCCGCTTCGTTCGTCAGAGGATTTTTCAGATAGGGGACCACGAGGGTCAGCTTCCCGTTCTTTGCCGTGGCCGGGTTCGGCTCTTCCCCTACCAGGAGGAAAAAGGCGTCGGGACAGTCAAGGCCGTGGCGAAAGATTCCAAACAGGCGGCCCGGTTTCTGAAGACGGGAAACCAGGACGGTCGTCTGCTTGGTCTTTCGATCAAAGCGCAGGATAACGCCCCTGGGGCTCTCCGTCGTGTACACAGCGCCGTCACACCGATCAACCACCAGGCCTGAGGGATCGTTCACTGAAAAAAGAAAACGCGGCTGGGGCGAGGCAGCCGCCATTTTGGTTCGGGCTGCTGTCGGATCCAACTGAGATCTGGCGACGGCAACCACCGCATCCGTCCCTTGATCGGCAATCAAAAGTTCGCTGGAGACCGGGTCCAGGGCCATTGCGACCGGCTGCTTCAATTCCGAGATAACTCCAAGGCTCTGGCCGCTCACCGGATTGTAGCGGATGACTTTGCCGGTTCGCTCCTCCGGCCGGCTGCTGTCATAGGCCGCAACAAGCAGGTACTCGCTCCCTTTGGAATCGACATAGGGCAGCACCGATTGAACGCTCAAACCTTTGAAGGTGGTCACGCTCTTCTTCTGCCCGGCCGGGTCTATTTCCGAAAGGACGGTATCCACTTTCGATCCCGCAGCATTGTCGGGAAAGCCGTCGCCGGTCTTGGCGCTCAAAGCCGAAAGTTCGGCGACATAGAGTTTTTTCAGGCCGCTCAGATAGGTCTGGCTTCTCAGAAAGTTGACGTCGGAATTAAAGGCTTCCTTCTGAACAAGATCCACCGTGGCTCCGGCGACTTGCGTGCCGTCAGGCGTTTCCGCCCGCACAGTCACGCGCGCCTGAAGCGGAAGCCTTGCGGGGGCGGCGTATACGCCCCGGCTGTCAATCAACCCCACCTCCGAATCGCCTCCCGCCTTGCCGTTGACCGACCAGCGCACGTCGCCGGTTGTCGCGTTATTCAACCTCGCCTGAAAACTTTGCCGGGACCGGAGTTGTACCGGGGCCAGCGGCGGGTTTACGCCAAATCTTGGAGAAGAAGGAAGAGGGTCATAACCGGTCGGCGCCTCCTGCGAGGGGACATTGGCCAGCGAAGAAGAATTTGACGTGCCGAACAATTCGCTGGTGAATACCGGTTGATCGCTGCGCACTACGATCATGCCGCCCCCCTGCCCTTCAGCCTGGGGTATCAGTTGCGAGACCAGGGTGGAGATTCGTTCCAGCGGGCCCAGCACTCTTTTGACGGCGCCGAGGACCTGGCCGGCAGGGGTGACTGAAATGACTTCCACCGTGGCAGCCAGCGAACTGGCGTTCAAAATGGCCAGTCCGGTGTAGAATCCGCCGCCGTTGGCTTGGTGGGAGAAAATCGCGGAGGTGGTTCCCTGCGGATCTGATTGCGCCGTCACCGCCGCCAGCGTCGAATTGGATCGGGTTCCATAGGCCACAAACCCGTGGATCGCCTGCTGCGAAGTCTCGACCTTCAGCCATCCCGACTTGATCGAATCTCCCTGGAAGCCAAACAGGTTTTCCACGTCCGCCGCGAAGGCGCCACGAGAAGCAATGGCGACCCGATAGGGATTGGATCCTCGCAGGTCGGGCGCGGCATACAAGGTACCGTCCGGCTTATAGGCGGTAATGGTAACCAGCGCGAGCTGGCTGCCAACGTTAAACACGCCGACCTGCGTGAACCAGTCTCCCAAGACGGCAAGCTGCGGGAAATTCAACGTTGAGAATTTCCTGCCAAAGGGCTGCGCGTTCATTCCCATCATGTCAGTCCCGTCGCGCGCGAAGACGAACTCAAATCCGGCGACGGGCGCCTTGGAGTCCACTTGAAGCGTCGCGGCCTGAGCCACCTCGGCGGCTGCAAACAGGTTCTCCAGCCGATCCTGAAGCGCGCCACTGGGAACGATGGAAACGTCCCTTCTGGTGATGACCGTTCCTTCTTTATTGACCAGTGTAAGGCTGACCTGGGCGGCTACGGGATTGGGATTGACCAGGCTGATCTCGGGGCTGTACCGCGCCGGGTCCAGCAGAAGATTGAAGTAGCAATCCAGCGCCTTGTCAGGAAGACTCGCCCCATCTAGAACCTTGCCGGCGCCGTCGCCCATCAGAAAAAAACCAGTCAGGCCGCTGCCGGGACTTTGCGCCAGGACCCAGCCCCGGAAGTCAGGGTTGGACTCGTAGCCCTTGAAAATGTTGGCGTCAATATCGGAAAACTGCTTGCCGGCGCCGACGGTAAGGGTAACGGGATTGATGACGCCGTTTCCCTGCAGCAGTCTTCCATCCAGTCCGTAGGCGGTCAGGGTGACCTGCGCGTCCCCTGCGCCCGGATTGGCAATGGCAAAGCCGGTATAACGGGACTTGTCGAAGTGAATTCGCGGAAAGATCAGCTCGCTGGCGCCCAGGCACACCCGGCCGCCTGCGGCTTCAATGACAAAAAATGCAATCAGACTGCAACAAGCAAGGCGAAGGCTCGATAAACGGGATACGGAACGGGTCATTTTCCTCTGCCGCCGCTTGCAGGGCTTGATGGGCATATCGCATCTTCGCCACCCAGGGCGGCTGGTCGCGAGAACCATCCGGTACAGGTTGCCCACCGCAACAGTATTCCATGAAAACGGCTGTTAACCAGGACTATTCACAAATTTTCTTGGTTCAAACGCAGCCAACGGCCCAGCCGCACAGCGGCGCGGACAATGGTAGCCGAGGGCGTGAGCCCTCGGATTGAGAAGGTCGGCAAGAGGATGAGCCGCATCGCGGCGACAGAATCCCAAAGGAGAAGCGCCGCCTTCTGTGTACCATGACGCAGCGGCGGACCTGAAAGATACATGATTTCGCCGCTACGCGGCTCGGCTAAGTCATGTTGGCGGGTTGCAAACCGTGGGCTGACGCCTGGCTGACGCCCCAGGCTTCTATTGAGCACGCCGCTGCGCGGCTCATCGGCCGGCCGAACATCACAAGGGAAAATTCATCCTATTAAGGTAATTGGCGAGAATGCTGAATCTTGCTCAACGTTTTCATTCCCCGCGCGTCACACCGTCGTCCGACCCGCGACCGTGAGGGAGCGGACCCGCCAAGGAGGTTCCGCTTGCTTGCGCGCGCGACTCGGACTTCATCGCATGTTGGAACGCGGTTCACCATGAAGAATGCGGGCGAGGCACCTGCAACGGGCTTCTACCTGCCGAAATTCTTCCAGTGAAATTGCAGCGAGCGATCCATGTACTGCTTGAGGAATTCCCAGCCATGGTCGCCGGGCAGGATGGCAAATTCGTGAGAAAAACTCTTCTCTTCCAAAAGCTTGTGCAACACCCGCGCGCCCTGGTCAAAGCCGTAGCGGTCCCGGTCGCCACAGTCGAAATAGAGTTTGAGGCTCTTGAACCTGTCAACCTGCTCGGCCATTCGAATCGGATTCTGACTCTCCCAATACTCCCGACGAAATGGCTTCCCGAAAGGCCCCTCCAGGATCTGCAGGTAGCGCGCTTCCCGCGTGTTCGGCTCAATGACCTCGGGGAAGCTGTCGATCAGGACCGCTCCGTGAGCGCTCACCGAGCTGAACATTTCTGGATGCTGCATCCCGATCTTCAAGGCGCCGTAAGCTCCCATGGAGCTGCCGCTCAAGGCGCGCCACTTGGGGCCAGGCCTGACGCGATAATGGCTTTCGATAAACGGAATGAATTCCTGAACTATGAAATCTTCGTACTTTTTGGTTCCGTCGTAGAAGTTGGTGTAGAAGCTGCGGCCCCCGTCCGGGATTGCCAGCACCACTTCTCCCATTTGCTTCTCCGCGATCAAACGATCCAGGATCTCCTTGCCTCCTTTTTCCGCCCATCGTTTTTCATCCTCAAAGAGCCCGTGCAAGAAAAAAATGACCGGGAAAGAGCTCTTGCCGTCGGAATACGAGGCCGGGAGATAGACGCTGTAGTTGACAGGCTGGCTCAGCGTCTGGCTGTCGAGCGTCTTGAACTCGACGGCGCCCGCCGGTCCGGGAAGAACCGCCGGCGTCGCCGTCTCTTGCCCTGCTGCGCCCCCTTGCGCCGCCCAGGGAGCCGCAGGCCAACCGCCCAGGGCCAAGCCAGGCCGGGGAGCAAACATCAGCATCCAGCAAGAGATCAGAAATACGCCAAGCGGCGCTCCGCCGACCCCTGACCCCAGCCCCCTGACCCCTGACC
>JACQGG010000202.1 GCA_016199665.1 Acidobacteriota bacterium
GGTGGAAGGAGCGCATGTCTACAAGATGCCGCTGATCAGTAAGATCAATATCCGCGACATGGAGTTGTTTCCACATTACAAACCCAAGAGAGCCGCTGCCGGATGGAAGACAGCGTATGTCGAGTTTGCCACGCCCAGTATGTACCGGATTTGGGTGGAGGAGATACCTCCGCATACGACCAAGCTCATCGGACGCGCGGACAGCGGTCTGTATGTCTTTATCGGGATATCGGGAAAAGGCTACACCGAGATTCGGGATCCGGATAAGCTGGATAAGCCGGGGCAGGGAGTCGTTTGGGGACCCTTCGATCGCTTCTATATGCCGGTCGGCTCCTGGTACGGCCATGCCAATCCCTTTGACAAGCCGGCCCGGATCTTGATCTCTTCCATCCATATCGACGGTGACATCACAAACCCGTACCTCGGGAGGATAAGAACGGTTCCCGAGCAGAGACTTGCGGGAGAGCGGAGCGACCCGGTTCCGGAGGATCTTGTCATTGAGAATGTCGACTGGCCGGCGGCGCTCAAGCAGGCCGAGCTGCGTGCAGGGTCGATGAAGACACTCCGCAGGGGTCCGGCCAAGCAATTCATTGTTCAGGGAGGGCTCGGGGGTACGGTCAATGCCCAGAATTTCGAGTTGCCGTCCTCCCACATGAGGCAACGGGCTGCCGATGGCTGGAAAGCCGCACATCTTGAGGCAGGGGATGAAATGTATTATCGCGGCATGCGCGATCCCTGGCACGAACTGCCGCCCCATTCCAGAGAGATCGGCCATAAGCACGGAGGCGGCCTGGTATTTATGGGTCTTAAAGGCCATGGCTACATGGCGCTTAGGGCTACGGCCGATTCGCCCGAGGCCAAGGTCACCTGGGGCGAGTTTGATATCTGGATGCTTCCGTATTTGAGTCCTGGAGGGACATGGCACAGCCATTGCAACCCAAGCGATGAGCCGGCGCGGTGGAGCACGATCGACGGCGCGCTGATCGACGACCGCCTGTTGGATGCTCGGGTCGACCGAATATTATGGGAAGCCGGCGACGGAAGGACGGATCTGGTGTTCACGGGTAAGCAATAGCAGGCCGACCCGGTTGAGCCGCCCCCTCAGGGCAGAGCGAATGGCTTTTTGCTCAAGCCTGCTCGGGGGGCAGGCAACATCTTTAACGCGACCCTACTTAACGCGACCCTACGCGAGAAACATGCGATTTCTCGCCGACATGGGTGTGAACCTCCAGGTTGTGCAGTGGCTGCGATCTCCGGCGCACGACACCAAACACCCGCGGGCCGAAGGTTTGCACACTCTTCCCAAAGAACCTAACGCCGCGTTGGGGCCGGCTGTCGACGATGGCTGTAATTGGCCCGAAGGAGAAGCTTATGATTGCTGACAAAGCGAAAATTTGGGGTGTGGAGCCGGGTCTACGATACTCTCCCAAGATGTTGAAATACGCTCTTCTTGCGCTGGGTGTAATCCTGCTGCTGTTCTTTAATCCCTTCGGCACCATTGGGGCCGGAGAAAGGGGTATTTTGCTGCGCTTCAGCGCAGTGACCGGAAGGGTCTACGGCGAGGGCTTGTACTTCATATGGCCGATTATGGAACGGGTTGTGAAGGTTGACATAAAGCTTCAAAAAGAACAGGTACCAGCGACTGCCGCCTCGAAAGATCTGCAGACAGTGTCCTCAGATGTGGCATTGAATTTCCACATCAATCCGGAGAAAGTCGCGTTGATTTATCAGGAAGTCGGGCTAGACTTCAAAGCAAGAATTATCGACCCGACGCTGCAGGAGTCCGTTAAGGCAATAACCGCCAAATTTACAGCCGAAGAACTCATCACCAAGCGGGAAATCGTAAAGGAAGAAATAAGGAACCTGTTGAGAGATACGCTGGCATCCAACGGAATCATAGTTGACGAATTCAACATCGTTAGCTTCAACTTCTCTGAATCTTTTAACGACGCGATTGAGGCAAAGGTGACAGCAGAACAGCAGGCCCTGGCGGTGAAGAATAAGCTTGAGCAGATCAAGTTTGAAGCCGAGCAGAAGATTGCGGAGGCCAGGGGCAAGGCCGAGGCGATCAAAGTTGAATCGGAGGCCTTGAGATCGAACCCTGCAATCTTAGAATTGCGAGCTTTGGAGAAGTGGAACGGTATCTTGCCTCAAGTGACTTCGGGCGGCATCCCCTTTATCAATATCCAACCGTCGAAATGAGCTTCCTTCAAAACGTGACTTTCAACCCCAACTGTATTTGCCGCGATGTGCTGACCGTTGAGCGAATCCTTGCGCCGGCAGGGCGCGGTGTCCCGTTACTGTTGAAGACAAGGGCATCAGGAATACCAAAATTGGCGCGGTTGAAGGCGTTGAAGAATTCAAACCGAACCTGCACGCCGAGATTCTCTGAAACCCGATGAAGCGACAGGTTCTTCACCGCGGCAAAGTCAAAGTCCACAAACCCGGGCCCGATAATACTGTTTCTTCCCGCATTTCCAAAAAATCCCGGCGGCTGGAGCTCAAATGCTGCGACATCAAAATACCGATCCGCCCCTCCCAGAACCGGATTGCCGCTCCCTCCCGGGCGCAGGTTCGGCCGGTCCGGGGTTCTGGTATCCCCGTTGCGCGATCGGTTGAACCCTAGTTTAGGAGTAAAAGGAGGGCCGCTGGTCACCGACGTAATGCCATTGAGCTGCCAGCCTGCAATCAACTCGTTTGCGAATGCGCCGGATTCACGCCTGGGCAAATCGTACGTGTAATTGAAAGCAAAGTTATGCCGCAGGTCAAAAGCCGACAGGGAACGATCCGGTGCAATATCGTCAGGATCCAGCATCTGTTGCGGAGTGTTAGCCGCCTGGGAGTTGGAAATAGTTGAGCGGTTGTCAATGTTCTTCGACCAGGTATAGGATCCCTTAAACCGCAATCCGAGACTATAAGTCCGCTCCAGCGACAATTGAAGCGAGTCATAATGATACGTACCCGCTGCGTCAACATACCTCCCGCTCCCCAATCTGGGGTTCCGCCGGGGCGCTCCCGCGGGAAAAAACTTCCGGCCATCGGGTTGAATTTGCGGGATCGCCGCATTACCCTGTGCGCTCCCGATCAAGTGATACCCGCGGGATCCGACGTACCCGACAGTCAGGGTCGTGCGGGGCAGAAACTCTCGTTGAATCGTCAAGTTGTAGTGTAACGAAGTCGGCACGTCGAAGTGAGGATCGAGTCCGTCCGGAGCTGGAGTCAGCGCGGCTCTCTGCGACAGGTCCATCCTCGGAAAAGTCGGATTGTCGATCGAATAGTTATTGAGGAACGGCACGTTGGTGACAGTAAAGATGGCATAATCGGTAAACTGATCATAGAACATGCCGAACCCGGACCGGACCGAAGTTTTCCCATCACCCAATACGTTCCAGGCAAAACCAATCCTGGGACCAAAACCTCTCAAACTGTTGTTCTCGTCAAAAAGGGTTTTTCCAATACGCGGCACTGTCTCAAACACCCGGTATCCACCGATCCGGGTGCTGACAAAATTGGAAAGTTTTCCGCTCACTTCGTTGAGCAAGGTCGTGAATTCATAGCGCAGCCCCAAGTTCAGCGTGAAGTCCGGTCTCAACTTCAGGTCATCCTGGATGTAAAACCCGGCGTAGGTTGCGCGCAGCCCTCGACTTGAGTCGCCGCTGATAATCCTAAAATTGGAAGCCTGGCCCAAAAGGAAGTCGTCCAGCGAGCTGAAAGTGTAAGTGCCGAGCTTGGAGACTGAAATGCTCGGCGCGCGCACGTTGGTGTGCATCCTCTGAACTTCCAAGCCCGCTTTCAGCGAGTGAGGGCCTGAGCTGTATGCCAGTTGGTCGGAAAACTGGACATCGGTTTTGCCGGTATCATCCCCGGTAGCCCCTCCCAGCACCGTCAGCGCCGTTTGTCCGCCCGAAGCTCCCCCACCTATCCTGATGTCTCCAAACCGGCTCAGGCCTTCGGCAAACGACAGCCTGGGGTCAAGATTGACCAGAGGCTGGCTCCCGTAGTCGACGATATGGCTGCGAACGCCGCCAAGACGCAGGGTGTTTAACGTCCTGGGGGAAAACACCCGGGTTTCCTGGAGGGTAAAGAGCTGCGTGCGAATGTAGGTGCGGCCGGCGAAAAGTTCGAGCCCGAATGGGCTGAAGGCGCTGGAGGTCGAAAACCGATAAGTGGCGAAGATAGAATCGGCTTCAGAAAACCGATAGTCACTCTTCACGAGGAAAAAGTTTTGCTCCAAAGCGCTGGTCGGACCACTAATAAACTCAGCCGTTCCATCTCCGTTATTGCGACCGTTGGGCAGAGGGTAAAGAGCCAAGTAGGGCTTGACAGACTCGGCTACCGACACCTGCCTGAAGCCGCCGGTCCTCGGCTCGGGCAGCAATCCTTGACGCGCTTTATCGTCCGGCACGACGGCAATCGTTGTGCTGCCCAAACCCTGACGGACTCCTTCATAGTTGGCAAAAAAGAAACTGCGATCTCTGACAATGGGGCCTCCCACCGCAGCGCCAAAGTTGTGTCTCTTGAATTCCGGAAGGTCCCCCGGATCAAAAAAGTTCCGTGCGTCCAGGTTGTCATTGCGATGAAACTCAAAGACGGATCCATGCAACTGATTTGTTCCCGACCGTGTCGCTACGTTCACCACGCCCCCGGCTCTCTTGCCAATTTCCGCGCTGTAGGCGTTCATCACCACGGTAAACTCGCGAATCGCCTCAACCCCTAGACCGCTGGGGGTGCCATATCCCATGCTGGAGCCACCCTGGAGCTCGGTCCCGTCGATGAGGATTCGATTTGATCCGACTCTTGCTCCCGCAATGCTGAAATTACCCGAGCTGCCGCCGCCGAAGTTGTCGCTGCCCAGTTTGAAACTGTAGCTTCCCGACTGCAAGCTGACCAGTTGGTCAAAAGTACGGCCATTCAAGGGCAGGTCCCGAATGGCTTTTTCGCCCACCAGACCTGATATCGCCGCCGTCGTCGTCTCGACCAGAGGCGCCTCTCCCGACACCTCGACCTTCTCGGTAATCTCGCCGACTGACAGTGCGAAAGTCACTTCCAGTTCCCGGCCCACGGTCAGTGTAATTCCCTTTCGCACCGCAGTCTGAAAACCCGCCAGCTCAGCCTGAAGCTCATACTCGCCCAAGGCAAGCTGCGGCAGGTGGAATCTTCCGGAATCATCCGTAATCATGGTCCGCCCGGAACCTGTCTCCAGGTGCTGGGCCTTGACGGCAACGCCCGGCAGCACGGCGCCGGTGGAATCTTTCACCGTGCCGGAAATCGTGCCGAGCGTTACTTGGCCACGCGCCTCCGATACGGCCACAAGAACTGTTATCGCGGTCAGCAATGCCAGTCTACCGCTCCAGTCATTCATGATTTCCCCCCGTGCGTTTCGCACTGCGTCTCAAAATCCGACGAGTAGATCCAGATGACTTCCCGGCGCATGCGTCGTGAAAAGAGCCCATCGCCAGCCGCCAGGCGTTCCCATTCTTTCTTTGTGTAGACTAGGATTTCTGCGGGAACGGGCAGGGAGCCAAGGTCCCAGGCTCGCGAGCGCCGTTCGAAAGGCTCACTCGCCTCCTGAACGATGGCAATTATGTCCAGGTCACTCCCTACCCCCCAGTCTCCCCGAGCGTAGGATCCGAAATATCCCAACCGGCAAAGCTGGGGATGCTCTTGCACTTCTTCGGCGACCCAGACGCGAACAGCCCTATCCACCTGTTTCCGGTCGGGCCATCTGAAGACGGACGAACTCAACGATCTCACCGGCATAACGAATGGCTTCCTCGCTCTGCAACCTCCCGTAATGCTCAAACGGCGGCCCCTCTGGGTGCGCATTGGCATAGCGCGTTGGCGCGTAAAAATTATCCAGCACCTTGGCTTTTTCGACAAGCTCTTCGGCTGCGGCAACGGGGAGATCCTTCAGGAGGCGGGCAATGACATGTCCCCATGCCTCCTGGCCCAAGGCAAGGTGCAACGCCTTGACCGCTTTTTCAGCAGCCTGCTGCGCTGCAAAACAAGCCCATTCATGGCGGCCCTCGGCCTGTGAAGCCTTAGCTTGCGCTAGATCCTGCTCCGCTTGAGCCAACCAATCCCGGGCACGATTTGCCACGACATTCTCCCCTTTTGTACCATTCGTTCGCTGTTATTCCAGACTAGCTGCCTTCCGGTGCATCAAAATGACTTTGACCGCCACCATGGAGGCGCCGCCCAGCAGAGCCGGAACCCAAAGATCTGGTTCTGAAAGCTAGGCCGTCTTTTGCCCTCCGCCTGTAAAGCGAAAGACCAGCGAGCCGACTCCCCACGTGAGCAGAGTGAAAATGAGCCCGCCCGCGGCATGGGCGCCCATGTGGACCCATGGGTTCAAGTTGCCTCCATGGGCAAGATCGGTGTAATAGGTGTCGATGCCGCCAAAGTCGTCGATGGCAATGCCGACGATGATCAAAAGGGCGGTCGTCAGCGACAAGGCAGCGGCAATCCCGAGGAGGTCGCGGTAGGTGCTGGAACTGCGCGCGGCCTTTACCGAGTAGAACACGATCAGAATGAACAGGAGGATGGTCACGCTGGCCAGGTTGGTGCCGCGCTCGTAAGGGACCTGAAACAGCGGCTTAAGCAAAAAGCGGACGGCGGCCAGCAGGATCAACAAGATGATTCCCGGCTTGACGTCACCCAGGTACTGAGCGAAGGGCTTTTCCAAGAGCTTCATGATTTCCCCCTTAAACAGGATGCGATGGGGAATGTTAGCGCATCCCCGGACTTTATGGGGCAGAAAAAACAAACTCTTCGTCGCTTCCACAACCGGTATTGGCGCCGAGGTGAGACATGGACCCGCCTTTGGGCAGGCGAAAAGCGAGCTGCGACTGTTGTGCAGCGGCCGCAAGGCAAGCGGAAGGCGCCAGACTGCGTCCGTCTTTCGTCTGGAGAAGTTGACAAAGGCGAAGATGCGGATGTAAAGAATATCCAATCAATCCACAATAATGAAGGAGGGGCGACGATGAAGAATCTCCGCCTGATCGTGTTGCCGGCCTTGGGGGGCCTGGCGGTGACGGGCATTCTGGTGCGCGCGGGCCAGACGGCTCAACCCCAGGTAAAACGTCCGCTGGTCATCGAGCTTGGTGCAGGCGGCAGGGTTCCTCTTCGCGTTATCGGGGACCGTTACCCAACATTCAGCGGCATCTCGATGGATGTCGAATCCGATGAAGTTGTCCTGACCGATGAGAACCGCACTTCGATTCTGACTTACGGCCGGTTGTTCCAGGGTACCGACCGGGTGATCGAGCCGCGGCGGGAGATCATGGGGCCCGAATCAATGGTAGGCAGGACCTGTTCTGTGGCGATCTCTCCGGAGTTCCAAGAGCTTTATGCGGTCAATAAAGACATCGAGGACAACATGATCGTTTTCCCCCTGTCTGCCACCGGCAATGTGGCGCCGGCAAGGGAGCTAAGAACAGATCATGGGGGGTGGGGAGTCTCTTTGGATCGCAAGCACGATGAAATTGTCATTACCACGCAACACAACAACAAGGTCGCCGTATTCAGCAGGTCGGCGAAGGGAGAGGATCCTGAGTTGCGCTATATTCAAGGGCCCAAGACGGGGCTGGCAAGCCCCCAGGGAGTGCATGTCGATGGCGAACAGGGTGAAATCTACGTTGCCAATCACGGTCACTGGAGACACACGGAACCGGGCGAGGGCAGGCTGAAGGAACCGGCTTCGGTTCTCGCTTTGTCCACCGGAAAATACCTGCCGGCGTCGATAACCGTTTACTCGAGAACCGCCTCCGGTGATGTGGCTCCGTTGCGCGCCATCCGGGGTCCAAGGACAAGACTTAATTGGCCGGAAGGCATTTACCTGGATACCGACAGCGGGCAACTTGCAGTGGCAAACTCTACAGATAATTCAGTTTTGTTCTTTGACCGGAATGCAGATGGCAACGTCCCTCCGCTACGGGTCATCCAAGGCCCGGCCACCGGGCTGGCCAACCCGGTCAACCTGTTCGTGGACACGATGAGGGACGAGATCTGGGTTACAAACTACGAGGACCACTCGGCCACGGTTTATTCACGAATGGCCGAGGGGAATATTGCCCCGATCCGGGCCATCCGAAGCGCACCCAAAGGCGCTCCTGCGTCGGGAATGGGCGGGACATCGTCCCTTGTTTATGACCCAAAGAGAAAGGAGATCCTGGTTCCCAACTGAAACGGCAGTCCGAGAGTATCGGCATTCGCCAGTTCGGCGAACGGACCTGCCGCTCCGGTCAGGGTGCTCAAAGGTCAGGCTACGCTCTTGTCCCGGACCAATCATGTGATTGCGGTCGACACCGTGCACGATGAGCTGGTGGTGGCAAATCCTTTTGCCGAAGCCCTGTTGTTTTTCAGAGGAGGAGCGGATGGAGAGGAGGCTCCGGTTCGGGTCATTCAGGGACCCAAAACAATGCTGGGGTATACGGATAATGTGGGTGTCGACCCGCAACACGATGAGGTCTTTGTGGCTCAATCCAGGACAAATGCGATCCTGGTATTTGATCGGGAAGCCGGAGGTGATGTGGCGCCGAAAAGGATCATTCGCGGGCCGAAGACAGGACTGGATTCGGCTCGCAATGTGGCCGTGGATCCTGTCAACAATTACCTGGCGGTTTCGAACCGCGGCGCCAGGAACGTTTTGATTTTTAATCGGACAGACGAGGGAGATGTGGCTCCGAAGGCCATCCTTGGGGGTCCGAAAACCGGCATGGGAATTTACATGGTCGTCCTGGATTCAAAAACCAGGAATATTATCGTGCCGTCGGGATCCCTCTCCCCCCAGACGAACCGGGATGTCGGTTTCATTCGAGTTTGGAAATACGGCGACAATGGGGAAGAGGCGCCGCCGCGGATTCTGGTAAGGGGGATCAAAAGCAGCGGGCCCATCATAGCTTTGATTCCAGAGACAAAGAACGTTTGGATAGAGGGCGGCAAGAGGCCCGACTCCTTGAACCTTTATCATCTGCCGGAGCTATTTGAGTGAGAGGGTTGAGCCACACGACCGGCTTTCACGATTTGGGAAAATTCGCATTTCTTATGCACATCGGCAAACCTGCGTTTAAGAGGCCCCCACTGCTAAAGAACTTCGCTCCTCGCATAGGTTTTGCCTGGGACGTTTTTGGGGATCGTAAGATGGCGCTTCGAGGAGGGTTTGGCATCTTTCATGGCCAACTGCTGCCCCGAGCATATGAGCGGGCGTTCCGGTTCAATCCTCCCTTTGGAATCAACACCGCCATTGTGACTTCGCCAGGGCCGATTCCGTTTTCAGCGGCCCGGCTGGCCGACTTGAAAGGCCAGCCGCTGAGCGCGCTGGAAACCCAACCTGTCGTGTTTGAGCCCTCTATTTCCTACATGATGCAATACAATTTGAGTCTGGAGGGAGAGGTTTTCCCGGGGGTTGTTTTGAGGGCTGGCTATGTCGGTTCGCGGGGAGTTCATCTGACCCGGGTCACAAACTGGAACATCAATGTCCCGTGGCAAATTAGAGACGGGAAGAAGTTTTTCCCTGCGGGACTTCAGCGCCGAAATCCTGCTCTTGGCCGTGTACGCCTGGTTTCGACAGATGCGAATTCCGTATACAATTCGCTTCAGTTGGGGGTGAGCCAGCGCCTGAAAGAGGGATTGCAGGTTCAGGCCAACTACAACTTCTCAAGGAGCATTGACGACGGTACGGAAGGACAGACGCTCGCGTTCAAGGGGAGCGCAATCCGCCCCCAGGATCCAGACAACAGGAGCGACTTTCGAGGCTTGTCCGATTTTCATATTCAACAAACGTTTGTCTTGAACATTGTCTATGAACTTCCCTGGGGCCATGGATTGACGGGTTTGGCGAGAAAGTTGGCGGGCGGCTGGGGGTTGAGCAGCATTCTGCGTGTCTCCAGCGGGTCGCCTTTCCTGGTGGGAGTCGGGTTCGATCGGGCGCGGACCGGGGAATCAACAGTTCAGCGTCCCAACCTGAAGGCCGGTTTCAGCAACAATCCAATCCTGGGCGGTCCGAATCAATACTTTGATGTCAATGCCTTTGAGCTTCAGCCCGCTGGTTTCTTTGGGGACGTAGGCCGAAATACTCTGATCGGTCCTGGCACGGCATCGGTCGATTTTTCCCTGCTGAAAAATATCCCAATCCACTCGATTTCAGAAGACACCCGGATTCAATTCCGGGCGGAATGCTTCAATATCTTCAACCGCCCCAATTTTGATGTTCCAGCCGGAGGCGGAAACGGAGTCGTCGTGGTGAGTCGTACCGGCCAGCCAGTCGCGAGCGCCGCAAGACTGACAGGCACGGTGACGACTTCCAGGCAGATCCAGTTTGCGTTGAGAGCCCTTTTTTAGCGCGTAGCGCGCGCGGCCCCTGGGTGCCGGGAGATTTCTTGAAATATTTGAGCCCCCTGGAGGGGCGCAAGGAGGGGGATGTCCGGCCCCCGGCCCCCTTCAGGGTGCCCAACCCGATGTGGTGGCGTTCTCCAGGGGCTGCGCGCTTGCCCCTGCTAACATCGGTGCCGCCCTTCCAGGGCGCCGCGGCTTTGGTTGCGGCTACGCCGCGCGGAGCCTCGGCGGTGATCTCAAAAAATATTGGGTGAACGAGTGCGACGTCCCTGGTTTTTGGTGGTGGCATGACGGACTTCAGGGAGGCATTGCGATGACCGTGCCGGATCTTGTCAGGCAACTGGAGCGGGAGAATGAAGCCTTCTGGAATGGACTGCCGCCCGAGGACCGCTCCTGGTATCAGGAAGGCATGACCCTGCCGCAGTTGATGGAGGTGCACAAGATTCGCTGCAATAACGAGATCGGAGCAGCGGAAGCGGCGTACTTCCTGCTTAAGACTGTTCCCGACCAGGATCTGAAGACTCAGCTCGCCAGTCAAGTCGAAGATGAAGTGAAACATTTTCGACTGCTGGCGCAGCGCGTGAAGGATCTGGGAGGAGATCCTGTTGACTATGAACCTACCCCCGCCTGGCTGGCCTTCTTCGGGGATCCGGCGCGACTCTTCAACTACGACCCGCTTGAGGTCGCTGCGGGCTTTCAGCTCACCGCCGAGGGCTTGTCCAACGCCAGGCATGTTTCCGAGGCAGTAAGTTTTGCAGGCGTTTTGGGCGACGGTGAGACGGAACGAATTTATCGCGAGGTCATCCGGCCCGATGAGCTCACGCACGTTCAGTTTGGGCGCCTTGTGATCCTGCGGTTGGCAACCACTCCTGAGCGCCTGCAGACGGCCCGCGATGCCTGCGCCAAGGCCAGAGATTATATGGTGCGGGTCGTCAAGGAGTTCCGGCAGCGGGTGTACCCCTGAGGGGACACGAGGTTCACACGCTGATCAGGTTTCAGGAATCTAAACTTTCATAGAGTCGCTCGGGGTTCTCACCACTGTGGCTATCCTGATTATCGGGGCGGGCCTGATCGGTTCGCAAATTGCCCGACTCGAAGTGGAAAGAGGCCAGCGGCCTGTCATTTTCGATATTTCGCCTCAACCGGACGCGCTGGCTGCAGTCGTCGACCTTGATACGATCAACCTCGTCCAGGGTGACCTTCTGAACCCTTTGGATCTGGTCAATGTGGTGCGGCGGGAAGCCGTCACCCGGATTATCCATACGGCAGCCAACCCTTTTTTGACGGAGGGGGCGCAGAAAAATCCGTATGCCAGCATAAGGCTCAACGTCTTGGGGACGGTCAACGTGCTTGAGACGGCCCGCCTCTTTTCGATCGAACGCGTCGTCATGTGCAGTTCCAGTGTGCTGTACCACTATCTGAGAGCGGCGCAGGATGAAGGGTCTCCCATGAAGGAGGAGGCTTATCCGCGACCCTCGACCTTCTACGCCTCGACCAAGCAGGCCGCGGAGAATTTCGGGCTGAACTATGCCGACGCGTTTGGCCTGGACTTTCTCGCGGTTCGCTTTCCTGCCGTGTTTGGTCCCTGGTCGGGCCGGGGAGGAGGCGGCCCGACAAACCGGATTCGAGCCATGATCGAACGAGTTTTGAGAGGGGAAGAGTCATCTTTGCCGGCGCGTCTTACTGAGCTTGTTTACTCCAAAGATGCAGCCTTGGGGGCTGTCCAGGCGTGTCACGAGGAAGGATTGAAAAGCCGCGTGTTCAACATCGGAATGGGGCAGATTTGGAGCGGCCAGCAGGTGGCCGAGATGGTCGGTGAAATCGTGCCCGGGGCGCAAGTCAAGATCGCACCGGACCCCAGGGGCGCCGGCCCGCTTCCGCTCATGACCCAGCCGATGGATTTGAGCCGCGCTCGAAGCGAACTGCGTTACCAGCCCCGCTTCTTAATGAGAAACGCAATAATCGACTACGTCAATTTCTACCGTGGCCTCGGGAAGCGCTCCTAGTCATGAAGCTTCTCAGTCACGGCCGGTGCGCTTTTGGGGCGGGATTTGCGGGCCTGTCGTCTGCCTGGCTCTGGGCCTTACTGGCTCCGCCCCTTGTTGCCGCCCCGGCACAGGCGGCCGTCCCGCAGAAGTCGCAGACCGCATCGCGGGAGATGTGGGCCATCCGCACCAAGGATTCAATCCACCTGGACGGGGTTCTGGACGAGCCGGCCTGGGCGGAGGCTCCCATTGCCACCGACTTCCTCCAGCGTTTGCCCCGCGAGGGCCAGCCGGCGACCGAGCGGACCGAGGTGCGAGCCCTCTATGACGCAACCGCCCTCTATTTTGGAGTCAAAGCCTTCGACTCGACACCCAACCGCCTGATCACGTACACCCTGGCTCAGGATTTCAATACGATCAATAACGATACGATCTGTGTCTATCTGGACACCTTTCACGACAAGCGCAGCGGGTATTCTTTCTGCGCCAATCCGGGTGGAGCCAAGCGCGAGGTCCAGTTTGTAGATGAAGGTCGCGAAAGCAACGTCGACTGGGAAGATGTCTGGGACGTTCGAACCCGGACAGTGGCTGACGGATGGTTTGCCGAGTTCCAAATTCCCTTTAAGTCCCTGCGCTTTCATCGCAGGGAGGTGCAGACCTGGGGCGTTAACGTGTCGAGGAGGGTCCCGCGAGGCAAGGAAGACAGCCTGTGGGCTTTCCTGCCGCGGCGCTACTCGCCTCTGATTCGCGGGATTGCTCTGGCGGGAACGCTGCGCGGGATCGAGGGGGTCAAGCCCAGCAGCAATTTCAAGGTGAAACCTTTTGTGAGCGCCACCGCGGCCAAGTTCCGCGCCGATGACCACGACCTTCTGGCAAGGCCCGGCCTGGACGTCAAGTACGGGCTGACCTCCTACTTTACGCTTGATGTTTCCCTTAACACCGATTTTTCCCAGGTGGAAGTCGACGAGCAGCAAATCAAGTTAACCCGTTTCAGTTTGTTCTTTCCCGAGAAGCGCGACTTTTTCCTGGAAAATGCGGGAATTTTCGCCGTCACGGAGCGCCGCCTGGGAGAGACGCCCACTTTTCTGCCTTTTTTCTCTCGCCGCATTGGATTGTCGGCCCGAGGGCGGCCCATTCCCATCCTGGGAGGGGTCCGCCTGACGGGCAGGCAAGGTCCGTTCAGCCTCGGTTGGCTGACCATGCAGACGCGGGATGTTCCTTCAGAACCCGGCAGCAACTTCACCGTGCTCCGCCTCAAGCGAAATATTTTGGCCTCTTCAGAAATCGGCGCTCTGGTGGTCAACCGGGAGGGGAATGGGCCCGCCAACTTCAATCGGACCTTCGTGGCCGACGGCAACTTCCACTTCTTCCGCAATCTCATGCTCCGTTCGTTTGCCGCCGTAACCCGCAGCCCGGGTCTCGGGGATGATACCGCCGGTGAAGCCTCTGCCGAATGGCTGGGGAATCTTCTGGAAGCGCGCACCCGGTACCTTTACATCGGAGACGATTTCAACGCGGAAGTGGGGTTTGTGCCGCGCACAGGCAGCCGCATGAGCGAATCACTGCTGGGCTTGCATCCGCAGCCCAAAGGCAGCCGCCGGATTCGCGAATTCTTTCCCTATGGCAAGTTGCAATACACGACCGACCAGAAAAACCTGCTGCTCACCCGGGTGTCAGAGTTGGGCCTGGAGACCGATTTTCAAGATGGAGCGATTTTGACATTCGGTGGAAGGTTCAGTTTTGAGCGCCTCGAGGCTCCACACACGGCTTTTCCGATCCCCCCGGGGGACTATCGGTTCAACGAGTGGCTTGTCGTGTTTCAATCCGACAACGCCCGCCCGCTGGCGGGGACGGCTCGTTATGAACGCGGGCGCTTCTGGAACGGGAGAAGGCAGGGGACCCAACTGAGCCTGATCTATAAACCCACTTACCGTTGGGACTTGAGCACCCGGTACAATCAGGAGAGAGTGGTCCTGCCTTCGGGGAACTTCGTCACTCACCTGGTCACTTTTCGGGTCGCCTATGCGTTCGACACCCGGCAGTTTCTCAGCGCGTTGCTTCAATACAACAGCACGCTGCGCCAGTTGAGCAGCAACCTTCGCTACAATCTGATCCACCGTCCTCTCAGTGATATCTTCGTGGTGTACAACGAGGAGCGCGACGTTTTCAACAAGGGTCAGGTGGATTGGTCTCTGGCCTTCAAATACACGCATATGCTCGACCTCTTTTAGATTCTTACCTCGAAAATGTTGAACAAAAACACTTCATCATTTTTCCGGACGAGATAGCCATCAGCTTTCAGCGGTCAGCTTTCGGCCTCTGCAAAAGACCGGTTACAGTCCGTTACAATTTGCCTCCTCAAAAATTTCAAACATCTTTGGTTAGAGGCCTTGACACACACATCTGTAATGTGTAGCATTATTGTGTATGCCGACGAATCTCGCCATCAATGATCAACTCCTTGAGCAGGCCCGTAGCCTTGGCGGGTACCGCACCAAGCGCGAAACCGTGAACGAAGCGTTGCGCGAGTTCATCCAACGACGCCGGCGTTTGGAGCTTGCCAAACTGGTTGGTAAAGTCGAGTACGACCCGAAGTACGACTACAAGAAGGAACGGCGCGCCCGGTGATCCTCTTCGACACATCTGTGCTGTCGCGCGTTTTCAGGCGGAAGCGCTCCGGGTCGGAGGAGCGCCGGCTTCAGGGGGTGTTCCAGGAATTTATGGCGAGTGAAGTTCCCCTCGGTCTGCCCGGAATCGTGCTGCAAGAAGCGCTGAGCGGTATTCCATCCCAAGAGCAGTTCACCGACCTGAAGTCGAAGCTGCTCGCTGCCTTCACCGTTGTTCCCGCGGCTGTTCGGGACCATGTCGAGGCTGCGCGATTGAAGAACGTCTGTGTGAGCAAAGGGCTCAACGCCTCGGGTGTCGACTGCTTGATCGCAGCATGTGCGATTGGGGGCAACCACGAACTGTTTGCCGTCGATGACGACTTCGCGGCCATTGCCAGACACGCGCCGCTGAGGCTGTTCAGGGGACGCGACGTCGCATGACAGCGGCCGGTATCAGTTGATGGGAAGAGCCATAGGCGGACGCAAGCTGAGGATTATTTTCCAACTCAAACCAAAGAATATTGTTCGAAAGCGCATTGAACTTGAGGAAGTTGCTTTCGTCGAGGCGAAGCGGGAGCTGGCAGCCAAGAGGGGCGCCTGACAAGGGGCACGCCGACGCGCCACCACGATTTGAATCGATACGTTCCCTGGCGCGGGCGGATCAGAGCCGTTAACCCATCCAGAAGTAGCACGGATCCTCAGGTATCCCTTGGGCTGAGGAAGTGAATCGAATAGCACCAACAGGGGCGCTGCGATCCAATACCAGGGAACTTGCCGAGCCGCGTAGGTCATGTATGAGTGTTCGGTGTTTGTCAGGCTAGCGATCTGGCGATCAGTGGCGGGCGAAGCCCGGCCGCTTGGTCGCCCGGTTCGGCGGCCGCCCATGTTCGCGGGCGTTCATGGCACAAGATCGAGTGTTCGGGTGAGGCGAGGTCCAATACGGATCGCGGCGAAATGGCGGCGATCCGTAGACAGAATTCGGTAGATCTGCCTTCGCTCAGCGACGGCCGCCACGGTCCCGTCGACCAGTCCCAAGTTGAGGTTTCTAAATCTGGCGTCGAGTTCCAGGGCTCGAACGATATCCGAGGGCAGGGGAGGCTCATATTCGTAGCGGGTCGCCGGATCAAAGACCTCAGCAATGAGCTTCCGCATCGCCGCCCGATTCTCTCGCAGAAAGTAGTCTATCTCAGCGAGGACAAGACCGGGCACGATGATCACGTTAGCGGAGGTCAGAGCCTCTTCGTAGTCGGGGAAACTCGTTCTCCCGTCTGCCGTTCTGGCGAGTGCCCGAAGGAACCCCCCAGTATCGACAATGAGGGGAGGACTCAAACCTCAAGGTCCCTGAACAGCTCGGATTCATCTCCCAGCTTGGCATCCGTAGACTCGAAAAGATGCGTGGAAGGCGGCCGGTGACCGATGTAGTAGCGCGAGGCCACGACACGCAGGCCCTTTCGGATGAGTTCGGATGCGGAGTATCCCGCCGCTCGGGCCTTTTTCAGAGCCCGGATGTCCTCCTTCTCCAGCCGAATCGTTGTTGAAATGAGGCGCGCCATACACTCACCATACATCATACGAAGCGGCCAAGCAAGTCCGTCTCCTCAATGCCGTCCCCAGGCTTGGATGTCAATGCTCAGCATGAACGGTTGTCAAACTGAATAAAGAGCCCAAACGCAGCGAGGGGCCCAGCCGCGCAGCGGCGGGCACAACTGTAGCCGAGGGTGTGAACCCTCGGATTGAGGTGTTCGGTAACAGGATGAGCCGCATAGCGGCGACAGAATCCTGAACGAAAAACTGCATAGTATCCCGATGCCTGTCACAGTTTTGTCTTGAAAACGCCCAACAGTATTGAATTCTTATGATCCGAAGTGCCGTTTTCCCGTCTTCCTTTTCTTCTTGCAGCAACCTCCTGCTCTCACTCGGGTAGCGAGGAATGTGGCCGGTATCCATCCGGGCTGGCATCCTGCTCCGGGCTCGCATCGGCTCGGCCGTTCCGGAGGTGTTAGCCCAACGCAGCCGCAAAGCGTCTGAAGAACAGCCTTTCCCGCGAGAAGAATTCAATTGGGTCGCGGGGTTGTAGTCTCAAACGGAAGGATTCCACACACACACA
>JACQGG010000204.1 GCA_016199665.1 Acidobacteriota bacterium
GGTGAACAGGATCGCCTTGGTGGGAGTGGGCATGTGGGTGTCGCCGGTAAAGTTCTTCCGGCCGAACTTGGGGGTATCAACGATCAGGGCCAGGTCACCATGGTTCCAGTAGGCCGGCTCTTCGTCCTTGGTATAGCCATGGGCATGGACCTCCTTGCCGGGGGCTTTGGGGTCCAGGTTGGGCTGGAACGGATCTTCGGCCACCCAGCCTTTGAAACCGGGGCCGGTGGAGGGTGAACCTTGAACAAGCGCCGCTTT
The DNA here is from genome assembly GCA_016199665.1 of Acidobacteriota bacterium. Classification (GTDB taxonomy): domain Bacteria; phylum Acidobacteriota; class UBA6911; order JACQSX01; family JACQSX01; genus JACQSX01. The sequence continues at coordinate 259 of JACQGG010000204.1, forward strand.
GTAGTTGCCGGCCCAGGTATGGGAGCCGGTACCCGGTTTTCCGATGTTGCCGGTGAGCATCAGGGGAAGGTAGGAAGCGCGGTTCATTTCAGTCGCGTGGAACCAGTGATTGATCCCCTCCCCCTGATGGATGGCAGCCGGCTTGATGGTGGCAAGATCCTCCGCCAACTGCTCCACCAGTTTCCGAGGCGCGCGGGTTATATCGCAGACCGTGTCCAGGTCGTAATCCTTCAAGTGGGTCTGGTAGAGGGTCCAGAGGGTCGCCACGCGGACGGAGCCCCCCTTGGCCAGGCGAACTTCCCAGGTTCCTTCCAGCGCGGGTTTGAAGGGCATCGATTGTCCGATCTGGTCTCGCGTGATGGCCCGCGGGGCATTGGCCTCGCTGTCCCAGATCACAAAATCGCCAAGCGCGTCGTGCTGCTCCCGGGTCAGACCTTGTATTTTCATGGAGGGGCCGTCGGGTGACAGCGGGCTCTTGTAACTCTCAAACAGTTCCTGAGCGCGAAGCCTTCGCAGGGTGTCCGTGCGCACCAGAAGCGGGAAATCAGTGAACCGCTTGACAAAATCCTCATCGTACGCCTTGCGCTCGATCAGGAGCCGGGTGACACCCAGCCAGAGCGCCGCGTCGGTCTGCGGCCGGATGGGAATCCAGTAGTCGGCTTTGGTGGAGGGAGGCCCGTACTCGGGCGCAATGACGACGATCTTGCCTCCCCGCTCCATGGTCTCGATGAACCAGTGCGAATCGGCCAGCTTGTTTTCCACCAGATTCTTGCCATCCATGATGATCAGTTTGGAGCTGCGAAGATCGTTGAAATCGCAATCGGATGTCTGCAGGCCATGGACCCAGGGATGTCCCGGCGCCTGGTCGCCGTGCCAGGTGTAATTGGACCAGGTGCGGCCGGCCAGCGCCTGGTCGGGTCCGACGCCCCTGATCTTCGAGTCCAGCAGCGCCAGAGAGTTGTCAAGGCGGTACATCCCGTACTTGCCCAGCACGCCCAGCAGGCCCATTCCTCCGCGCATCTTGATGCAGCGCGTGCCGGCGCCTCCCGCGGCCTCGACCATTTCGGGCTGGTAGCCCTGGGCGAGGAGCTTCTTCTTGCCTTCCTCTCCGCTGTATCGGGTGCTGATGGCCACCAGTGCCTTGGCGATGTTCTTGAAGGCATCGTCCCAGGATATTTGGATGAACTCATCCTGGCCTCGGGCGTCGAAGAGATACTTGGACTTCAGTTCCGGCGTCAACTCTGGAAATCCGGCATCGGCCCAGGCCTTCCAGCCCTTGCGGACAATGGGATGGCGCAATCGATACGGTCCATACAGAACCCGGTGGAAGGTGTACCCCTTGGCGCACTGGCGCGGATTCCAGTTATGGGTGGCATGGTTTCCATAAAGATCGGCATAGTCCTGAACGTCATAGGTTGCCCCGCTGCGGACCACGATGCCGTTTCGAACGTAAGCGCGCACACGACAGGCGTGTGTGTCGTTGGGAGAGCAAACCCAGTCGAACGTGCCGTCATATTTGTACTGGTCGTGGTAAATCTTTTCCCAATCGCGGGCCACCGAGCGGGAGAGTGGATTGTCATCCTGAACCACCGGTTGGAGTAGCCGGCAGCTCACTCCCATTCCCAGAATGGTGGTTCCGGCTCCAACTCCAGCCCAACGCAGAAAGTGGCGCCGTGTGATCTCACCCCCGGTTGTCTTTTCGTCATCCTGCATGGTCTGTTCTCCTTACAGTAGAAATTGCCAAAAGGGCCGCTGGCTCTCTTGATCATTGGTTGCGTCCATGGTGATGGCTGATTGACACGCGCAAACCACAATGACCCGAGTCGTCTCGCCCGTTTGTCTTTCCAGCATCACTTCTCTACGAAGAGGTCCTGCCAGATCGTGATCGACTTCTTTCCGTCCCGGTCGCCGGCGCTTCCGTCCCAAACGGCAAAGCTCACCGGGGTTGTAGTCCCGGATTGGATGGAGGCGCTGTTTTGCCCCTTGCCTTTCAGCGGGCGTCTGAGAACGACGCGGTAGGAGCCTGTGGAATAAACGCCCAAGGCGCTCACCTGCTGGTCAGCCATGGGGCGGGCTCTCAGCGTACCGAACCCCTGGGCGGCCAGGTCTTCTGCGGCGCTTTTTCGGGTAGGATCGGAAACAATGTTCTTTGCACCCCATCCGGTGACAAACGTCGGGTCAGATTCCAGCGTGAGCGCGTTGCGTGTCGGTTGTTCCAAAGGCGAACGGAGCAGGTTGGGATACGAGTCGATGCCAATGTTTGGATAGATCTTGTCCAGTTCCTGGAAGGCAGGCTCCAGGTCCGCTTGCCTTTCGGCCTTCCACATCCAAATGTTGACCGACTGCGCATGGGACGATTCTCCTCCCATGCCGAAAAAGGGTGGATCCGCAGTGAGCGAGAATTCCATGGCGGCTGCGTCTCTGAAGTCCTGGGGACGGATCGCGGTATGATCGTAGGTGGCATCGGACCAGACCAATTGAATTGCGATCTCTTTTCCGTCATTCAGAGCTTGAACCGTGAGCACTTCCGGACGGTTGTCCCGCCACCACAAGGGCATCAGGTGAAGGTTTACCGCCGGGGCACTCCGCCATTCCGAGTCATCCGGATGACTCGGCAGTTCCTCGACCCGTTTGGCTACAATCCGGAAACGCTTCATCTCCATTCGGGAGCGCTGCTCGTCGCTGGACAACGAGCGCACGAAGTGGACCACGTCCCAGGCCGCATTGCCGTAGAGATGCAGGCTGGCCGGCATCGGCGATCCGGGCAGCCCGGCGACGACCCTTTTATAGACCTCCTGGGACTCGGGACTCCCCTTGAAAATGCCGGCAGTCAAGTCTCGCGGCCGCAATGGAAAGCCTTCGGAATCTTCCTGGCGTTGCTGGCCGTCTCCCTTCCCCAGCGGGCCATGACAGCCGGCGCAACCCACGACAAAGAGCTGCCGGCCGCGAGCTCGCGCTTCAGGAGTATCCGGGACCTCAGGTGGAACTTGAATGCGTCCTGTGGGAGTATCGCTGACGCTAGTGGGTTGATGGTCGGGGCCGATCTTGATTGGATTTTGAGCGAACGACTTTATGTAGTGGACCAGACCCCAGCGGGCCTCTTCGGTCAGGTGCGCCCAGGAGGGCATGGCAGAGCCGGGCATCCCCCTTGAGATGGTTCTGAAAGCGTCTTCGTCCGTGGGGGTATAGTCCCAAGTGGATACGAGGCGAAATTTTGCCAGAACGAAATTGCGCGGCTTCGGGTACAGCAGGTAAGCCGCCGACCCCTGGCCATCTCCTTTGAGACCGTGGCAGGGGGAGCAATTCAGGTCATAAGCCTGCTTTCCCGCAGCCAGCAACTTGGGCGAAGAGGCCATGAGGGCCTTAGGAGAAAGATTGCCGGTGGACTGGCTTTCGTCGGGAGATCTGGAACAACCGGCGCAAAGCCAGGCTAAGATCAGAGAAGCCAGCACGGATTTTGACAAGGGAAAGCCTGAGGACCTGCCAATCACATATCGATTCATCCGATTAATCTCCCGCGTATCAATTTGGGCCCGGGAACAGCGGGCCGCCCCAGCAGAAGCATTCCAAAATCACTACCGCAGGCGGCTCGTGCACATCCCATTCCAAAATGAGAGTTGCTGGTCCCAATTCGAGAAATCCTGCATTATGCAAAGGGTTAGACTGGGTTCCAAAGGGCCTTGCGCTTCTCACTGCAAGGCCGTATCCTGGGTCTTTTGGCTCACCCCTGGGTGAAATTCCGACAAGCCCGGCGGAAGACAGGGCCATTTGACATGGCATACCAGTTGCCCGTACTCCCAGCACTCGGGCCTTGGCAGCCTGTTTTCGGTTTGAGGGGGAAATCAGGGAGGGAGCGGAAGGATCTGCTTTTTGCGATGGCGGACGTTTGGGTCTTCCAGCACGCGGCCTGTGAAACACTTGGGATCATCGCTCCGGCGGTGGCACGTCCGGACTTGACCTTCCGCAAGATCCGTCCGTATTTGGGGGAGCCCGTTCCCAAAGGGTTGGAGGGGGCGGACTCGTTGATCCTGCTAGGTGGGCCAATGGGAGTCAATGACCAGGAAATCCACCCCTGGCTCAAAGCCGAGATTCGCCTGATTGAGCAAGCGCTCCGGGCCGGAAAGCCGATCCTGGGCGTCTGTTTGGGAAGTCAACTTCTGGCTGCAGCGCTGGGAGCGACCGTGAGGCGGGGGAAGGAAAAGGAAATTGGGTGGTATCCGGTCAGTCTCACACCGGATGCGGCGTCCGATCCGGTTTGGCGAGACATTGAATCCCCGGTTTGGGCCTTTCACTGGCACGGGGATTTGTTTGAGCTTCCGGCAACGGCAGTTTCTCTCGGCTTTTCGGCCCTGACCCAATGCCAGATGTTTCGCCACGCCGACAGCACCTATGGTCTCTTGTTTCACGCAGAGGTGACCGAGCGTATCATTGCTGAGATGCTGCGGACTTTTGAGGCGGAGGTCCGGGAGGCGGGACAGGACCCTGCCCGGATCGCGAAGGAGAGCGTTTGCCATCTCCCCCGTCTGCAGCAGATTGGCCAAACTATCTACCGGCGGTGGGCGACTCTGGTTTGAAAAAAAATGGCCGCCCGGCGCGGCCGGTGGTTGACATTGGCACTGTTGTTGCTATAATACTTTATCGAACGAACGTTCGAACGACTAGGTTCGGAGACGGCAGGGAAGGGTTGCCCGGACGGAGGCGAAGAAATGGCGATAAAACTTTTTCAGGGTTGGCAGGGCAAATCGCTGGAGCAGATTCTCACGCTGTGCCGCGATTTGCTCGAAGACACCAACTTTCCCACTGTTCATCAGTGGCGAGAAGCGGGCGGCAAGGTGGTAGGCCATTTTCAGGTCTATTTTCCTGAGGAAATCGTTCATGCCGCCGGCGCGCTTCCCTTCAAGTTAAGAGGGGCTCCTGTGGATCTCCGGCACGCGGACTCGCACTTCGGTTCCTATCTCTGCTCCATCGTCAAGACGACGCTGGAACTGGCCTTGGGGGGCCGGGTGAAGCTTGACATGTTTGTGACCCACCCCATTTGCGACGCGGCGCGCAACCTGGCCGGAGTATGGGGACGCAATTTCCGGTTTCCCTGTCAAATTCTTTACCTGCCGCAGAACCCCAACTCGAGACATTCCGTGTCCTATCTGCGCGATGAGTACGACCGCCTCCGTCGCACCGTGGAAGAAGTGACCGGACGCCCGGTGACGGACGAAAGCCTGCAGAGCTCGCTTGGAGTATTCAACGAAAACCGTGCGCTGCTGCGTCAACTGTACGCAATCAAGCGGGAGCGGCCATGGTTGATCGCGACGGATGAAGCTTACGTCCTGGTTGCGTTGGGGGGCCTGCTGCCCCGCGAGGAGCACAACGAGCTCCTGCGGGCGGTTCTCCCGCTGGTGGAAACGCGTCCTTCCAAACGACAGGACAAGATTCGAGTGATTTTCGAAGGTGGATTTTGCGAGCAGCCGCCTTTGGACTTGATTCGGGTTATCTCGCAATCCTGCTATGTGGTGGATGACGACCTTCTGATTGGGCTGCGCTGGATCCTGGACGATGTGCCTCGGGAGGGCGATCCTCTCCGAAATCTGGCTCATGCCTACGTGGAAAAATCCTCGTACAGTCCGGTGCAGCATGATGTGCGCAAGCCCAAAGAGAAAATGCTGCTGGAGCGGCTAAGATCCAGCGGGGCGACGGCAGCCATTATTGGAGCAGCCAAGATGTGCGAGCCGGGACTGGAAGAACAGGTGACCTACGCGCGCACTTTGGACCGCGAAGGTATTCCTTATTTTGTCACCGAGTTTGAGGAAGGCATGACCAGCTTTGACAACCTGGAAATACAGTTGGAAACGTTCGTAGAAAGCATCCTCTTTTGATTGAGAGGTAAAAGCCAATGACTGAAAAGCAGCTTGACGACGCGATTGTGGGACGAGCCGGCCGAGACGGCGCCGCGCTCATGCGGGGGTGGTTCGATCAATTGAGCGAAACGGGCCGGCAGGGAGGACATGCAGCCTATGTCTTCGTGATGGGGAGCATGGCCGAGATTCTGAGGACGTTCGACATTCCCATGATTTTTCCCGAGATCAACTCCCTGCAGACCGCCGTTCGAAAAGTGGCGCACGAGTATATTAATGAGGCCGAAGACTACGGGTACTCCACCGACATCTGCGGTTACGTCAAGGCGGACGTAGGGTTGCAGTTGCGGGGAGGCGCGCATCCGGCCGGCCCCATTCCCAAGCCTACGCTGACCGTTCTGACCAACGCCTGCAACACCTACCTCAAGTGGGCGGAGATTTGGGAGCGCATGTATCACATCCCGGTTTTCACCCTGGACATTCCCGGGAGCCGTTCGGCCCACATCCAAAGCCGTCCTGGAGACCTGGACTTTGAACGGGAGCACCGCTACGTGCTGGTTCAAATTCAAGAGCTGATCGAGCTGTGCGAAAAATTGACCGGCACTGCATTCGACATTGACCGGCTGCGGGTTGTCTTGAAGCACTGCAACGAAATGAACCGGTGCTGGAAGCGCGCCATTGAACTGAACCAGGCACGGCCCGCCGTCTTCAACGCGCTCACCGATGGAACGGTCTACCTGGGTCTGGCCAATGCTTTTCGCGGCAGCGAGGAGGGCGCGCAATACTTTCGTCAACTGGTCGAAGAGCTGGAATACAAAGTCGAGCATGGAATTGGAACCGTGATCCCGGAAAAATACCGCCTTATTTTTGTGGGCGTGCCGTGCTATCCGCTTTTTCGGCGCTTCAACGAGATGTTCAGCGAACCGGGAGGGGCGTTTGTGAATTCAACGTACCTCTGGTTCGCGTCCGGAGGGGCGAACCTGGGTTTTGAATTTGATCTGAACCGGCCCCTGGAAAGTCTGGCGGAAGGGGTCCTGATTAGCGCCAGAGAGGCGATGGACGCCATGTTTTTCCAGGATCAGGCGCTCATCAAGATGGTCGAACGCTTCCATGTCGACGGCATTGTCTTCCATCCGGTCAAAAGCTGCCGCACGGTATCAACCGGCCTGGCCGACACGCGGCGCGTCTTGATGACCAAGGATATTCCCAGCCTGTTTATTGAGTCTGACATGATGGACCGTCGTGTTGTATCTGAGGCTCAGTTGAAAAATCGCATCGATGCCTTTTTCGAAGGGCTGGTGACTCGAAAACTGCAGGCAGCGATCCAAGCGGGGAGGTGAGAGCAATGGCCCACTCGGCGGGAGTTGATGTAGGTTCCACGCAGACCAAGGCAGTGATTCTCAATGAGGAGCGCCGGATCGTGGGTCGCGCGCTGATCGATACGGGCGCCAACGTCATTGCCGCCGCGGACAGGGCATACCACGAGGCGATGCAAGACGCGCAACTCAACGAGACAGCCGTCGAATATGTTGTCGGGACCGGCTATGGCCGCTACCGCGTCACCTTCGGCAACGCCCAGGTTACCGAAATCAGTTGCCACGGACGGGGTGCAGTTCACATGTTCCCACGCACCCGATCTGTCATTGATATGGGAGGGCAGGACACAAAAGCCATTCGGGTCAGCGCAACGGGCGAAATCCTGGACTTCTGCATGAACGACAAGTGCGCCGCCGGTACGGGGCGTTTCCTGGGAGCGGCCGCCTCGGCCCTGGATATCCCGCTGGCGGAACTGGGAGTGACGGCTTTGCGCGCCGACAAGCCGGTCAAAATCAGTACGACGTGCACGGTTTTCGCTGAGTCGGAAGTGGTCTCCTGGCTTGGCAAAGGAAAGCGCATCGAGGACATTCTGCTCGGAGTGCATCAGTCCATTGCCAAGCGTTCCATCGGCCTGCTGCGACGGGTCGGGATCGAAGAAGAAGTGTCATTCACGGGTGGAGTGGCAAAAAACATCGGCATGATTTCAGTCCTCAATGAGGCCCTGGGGCTCAAAATGAATGTCAGCGAAGATTCGCATTTCATGGGGGCTCTGGGAGCGGCGCTCTTTGCCATGGACCACATTCTGGCCGACCGCAAGGTGGCTGAGAAGGCGGAGTCAAAGTCATGACATATACAGCAGGAATCGACGTCGGCTCAACGTACGCGAAAGCAGTCTTGCTTGGAGAGAACCGCCGGATTGTTGCGCGAGCGATGGCGCCCACCGGTTTTCGATTGGGTGAGGTGGCCGAGCGGGTCTATCAACGCGCTCTGGAGGAGGCGGGACTTACAAAAGAGGATGTCGCCTATGTAGTGGCGACGGGGTTTGGCCGCCACCAGGTCGGCTTCAGCGACGTTCAGGTCACCGACCTGACCGCCGGCGCCCAGGGAGCCAGTTTCTTCTTCCCGGGGACGCGCACGGTGCTGGACGTGGGAGGGCAGACGATGAAAGCCACCCTCCTCACGGAAGGGGCCAAAGTCAAGTCTTTCAGGCTCAACGATAAATGCGCCGCGGGTACCGGCGCCTTCCTCGAAAAGACGGCGCGCTACATGGGCTTTACCGTTGAGGAAATCGGGCCCCTGGTGTCTACCTCCAGGCAGGCTGTGCCCATTTCCGGTGTATGCGCCGTCTTTGCCGAATCCGAAGTCATCAATCAACTCTCTCTGGGAAGCTCCCCGGGCGACATTATGCACGGCGCCATTGCGTCTTTGGTCGATCGCTCCGTCCAGTTGATGAAACGCGCCCGGATGGAGCCAGAGTTTACTTTGATTGGAGGCATCCTGCGGTTTGAGACAATGGTCCGCGTCATGCGCGAACAACTGGGAGCGGGAGTCAATGTTCCCGAGGGGGATCTGGTTCAGTTCACGTCCGCGCTGGGTGCGGCGGCGTTGGCACAGGGTAGGTTGCGCAAACTCGCACAGGAGGAAAGCCGGGCGGGTCAGATGAGTGTTCCTCCTCCCTCGCCGGTGGCCTAGCCTAAGTTCGTCACCGAACCGCGACCGTCAGGGAGCGGCGCGGAATTTCAATGA
>JACQGG010000214.1 GCA_016199665.1 Acidobacteriota bacterium
CAGCGCGTGCACGCAGCCCTAACCGAACTTCGTCACAGAATCTCGTGCGGCAGCAAGCGGCGGGCTAACCCGTTAAATTTCCTCGCCGCTCCCTAAGGCTCGCGGTTCCGTGACGAACTTGGGCTACAGCAGGCCGCGCAGCACTGCCAGATTCATCCTGTCTTCCGTTCCAAGGTCGTCTTTCGGGGTTTCGAGTATCTTGGGAACCGAGCAAAAGCTGCGGTCCTGCAGCAGCAGGCGGAAAGCCTCCAGCCCGAGTTGCCCCTGGCCGATGTGCGCATGCCGGTCCACCCGGCTCCCCAGTCCCTTGAGGGAATCGTTGGCGTGGAAAACCTTGACCCGGTCTCCGCCCAGCAGTGTACGGACCTGTTGAAAAGTCTCGCGATAGGTTTCCGGGCTTCGAAAGTCGTATCCGGCGGCAAAAAGGTGACAGGTGTCAATACAGACCCCGATCCGCTCCGGCGCGATGACGCGGTCGATAATCTGCTGCAGATGTTCCAGGCGGTATCCGAGGTTAGTCCCCTGCCCCGCCGTCACCTCCAGGCAGATCTGAACTCTGAATCCCGCTGTCTGGACTAGAAGCGTCTTGAGCGAATTGGCGATCCGTTCAATGCCTGCGCTCTCGCCCGAGCCTACATGGGATCCGGGATGGATGACAAGGCAGGGGATCCCGAGTTGTTCGGCGCGCTCCAGTTCGTCTCGCAGCGCTTCGACAGACTTTCCCAGAATCAGCGAATCGGGCGCTCCCAGATTGATCAGGTAGCTGTCATGGGCCGCCACGAACCGGATGCCCGATTCCTTCCAGTTCTTCTTGAACTCCCGGACTGTCTCTTCATCATACGGTTTGGCCTTCCACTGGCTTGCATTTTTCAGGAAGATCTGCAGCGCTGCCGCGCCAATTTGAATTCCCCGTTCAAACGCGCGCTGCACGCCGCCGGCAATGGATACATGAGCTCCAAGCAGCGGAAGCGAGACAGGCGTCACGGCGCTCACTTCCGGACCGGACTGACGAAGGGATTCCCGGGAACATAGCAACGCCACATCCTGTCTGTTCCCTCCCGGATGCCGACCCGGTTGCTCCAGGCGACGGTCGCGATCTTTTCGCCCTGGCAAAAGATCAGGGGACTCTCCCGGCGCGTCACGTCCACATCATTGAGCCGCGTGGTAATGTCAAACGCGATGCACAACTTGCCCGGGCCATTGCTCAGGCGTTTCGAGTCTCTCAACTTCCTTTTTCGCATCATCGCATTCAAGCCGGCGAGCGGCTCAGCGGCGCGAATAAGCACGGCTGCAGGAAATCCCTTTTTCCCGCAAACGACGTTCAACATGAAGTACATTCCGTAGGTGAAATAAACGTAGCTGAAGCCGGGCGGGCCGTACATGACTCGATTCCGGGGGGTCATGCCGCGGGCCGCATGACAGGCCGGATCGTCCTCTCCCACGTAGGCCTCCGTCTCGACAATGCGCCCCATGAGGCGCCGGCCATCGAGGCGCCGCACCAGCACCTGGCCGATCAGGTCGCGCGCCACCTCCACTGCGCTGCGGTCGTAAAACTTTCGCGGAAGAGGGAGAGGAATTGTCACCCGAGATTTAACTTATGCCACAGGGTATCCACCCGGAGTTTCACCGCATCGTCCATCCGGATGGGATCCGGCCAGGGACGGGTGAACCCTTCGCTGGGCCACTTTCGCGTCGCGTCAATTCCCATCTTCGAACCGTACTGGGGAAGGCGCGAGGCATGATCCAGGGCGTCGATCGGTCCCATGACAAACTGAATGTCGCGCTCCGGATCGATGTTATTAAGAACTTTCCAGGTCAGTTCCCGCAGATCCTGAATGTTCGTGTCATGGTCCACGACAATGATGCACTTGCTGAACATCGCCTGCCCCAGACCCCAGATGGCGCTCATCACTTTGCGCGCATGTCCGGGGTAGGCTTTCCGGATGGAAAGAACCATCAGATTATGAAACACGCCTTCAAATGGCATGTGCATATCAACGATCTCCGGGAGCTGTTTTTGTATCACCGGCAGAGTGATGCGCTCCATCGCCCGTACCATGTGGCAGTCTTCCATGGGCGGAATTCCTACCAGGGTGGTGTGATAAATCGGGTTTTTTCGGTGGGTCATACAGGTGACGTGGAAGACCGGATATTCATCGGGAAGCGAGTAAAAGCCGGTGTGGTCCCCAAAGGGGCCCTCAGTTCTGGCTTCGGAGGGATCGACATAGCCTTCCAGGATAATTTCCGCGCCGGCCGGAACTTCAATGTCGACGGTCTCTGCGCGCACCATCTCCACCGGCTTGCTTCGCAGAAAACCTGCAAACATCATCTCATCGATGTCGTCGGGCAGCGGCATACAGGCGGAAAAGCAGACCACCGGATCCGCCCCGATTGCCACGGCCACTTCCATCCGCTGCGACTCCCGGCGCGCATGCTCCCTGACATGCGCCGCGCCTTGCTTATGAATCTGCCAGTGCATTCCCGCGGCAGTGTCGCCATACACCTGCATGCGGTAGATTCCGCAGTTGCGCTTCCCCGTGGCGGGATTCTTGGAAAAAACCAGCGGAAAGGTGATGGTCCGGCTGCCATCCTGAGGCCAGCATTTCAGAACCGGCAGCCAGTTCAGCGAGCAGTTCTCTTTGCGGATGATCTCCTTGCAGGGGCCGGAAGCAACCTGCTTCGGAAAAAAACTGCCAAGTTGCGCCAGCCGGGGAAGCATCATGATCTTGTCCAGGAACCCTTCGGGCGATTTGAAGTCGAGCAGCTCCCGGACGCGCCCGGAAACCTGCTGGATGGCATCGACCTCCAGCGCCAGATGCATCCGCCTGGGCGAGCCCAGGGCATTGATCAGAATGGGAATGTCGTGGCCTTTGACATTCTCAAACAGCAGGGCAGGCCCGGTTCTCTTGCTGACGCGATCGGTGATTTCCGCGACTTCCAGGACCGGATCGACCAGTTCCCGGATGCGAACCAGCTCATTCTCCCTTTCCAGGCGGCGAATGAACTCGCGCAGATCAGAATACGCCATTACTGCACACGCGCGTTCAGACGGCGCAAGGCTTCGTTGGCGGCGGAAGCAATGGAGATATCTTTGTCGCTGCTCAGGTCCAGCAGATGCGGCCGGACATCGTCGGCGCCTACACTTCCCAGCGCCGTGATCAGACCGATTTGCACTTTCTTTCGTTTCAGGCGGACAAAGGGAAACAGGCGGGGCGTCTCCTCGGGTGAGAATTCCAAAAGGTACTGCAAGGCCTGGTCATAGCGGGGACTGTCCAGGCCATTGATCAACTCTGTCAAGAGCGCCTGATTTCCCAGGCGGTAGAGCGCAAAGTCGATTGCCAGCTTGACCTCGGGTTTCTTTTCTTCCTTCCTCTGATCCAACAACAGCGCGGCGCTGTCGTCCTTAAGGCGCTGGTCAGCCGCAGATTCCGGCAGGCCAATGCGCGCCAGACCTTCGGCCGCGGAGCGCCGGAACTCGGGGTCTTTATGGCGCAGATCCCGCGCGAAGATGGGCTGCGATTCGGCGGCTCCGATGAACGCCAGCGCGTCAAGCAGCTTGAACTGCAGGTCGTCCTTTCCGCTGGCGGGAATGACCTTGAACACTTTCCGGCGCTCCTCGGGGCCCGCATTGTACAGCCTCATCAGGGGCTCTACGGCCTCCCCCACCTTCAGAAGACCCACGGTGGATATCGCTTCGTCATGAACCGCCTTATTTTCATCTTCAATTAGAGGAATAAGGGCAGCGGCGTACTGCGGCTGCCCGATCTTGCCAATGGCGCGGATCATCTGAACTCTGGCGCCGGCATCCGATTCCCGTTTGAGCTGCTCCAGCAGCAGCGGCGCCGCTTCTTCGCCCCGGAGAACACCGAGCGCTTGAGCCGCCTTCCTCCGGATTCCCGCCTCCGGGTCGGAAATCATCGGGGAGAGGGCCTTAATTGCTTCGGGGCTCACGGGAACATAAGGCTCAACCACCAGGGGATCGTAATCGACGTCAAATGGATTCAAGGCATCGATGATCTTCCTGGTCTTCTGGACAAATCCCCCTTCTTCAACCACGTACAGGTTTACCATGCCGGCAATGCTTTTTTCGCGAATCTCCGGCCGCTGGTCACCGGAGGCTGCAACATAGGCGCTCAGGGCTCGTGGATCGTTGATCGCCACCAAAGCCCGGAGGATCTCCAGACGGACTCCGTCATCGGTGTCTGCGAAAACTTCCACCAGGGCCGGCACTGCGGCGCGCGTTTTGTTCTGGCCCAGCCGCTGAGCGGCTTCCTTTCGTCGCAGCGCATCCGGATTCTTCAAATCATAGATCAAGCTCTCCACTGACACTTGGCGGGTCTGCTGAGCGCCGACGGAGCCCATCCAGACCCAGAGCAGAACAAAAGGAATCCAATGTCGCATGTTGTTCTCCCTCGACCTAGCCCGCGTTCCTCACAATGGCTCTGTTACATTCCAGTTGTTGGCCCGGGCGGTCTTACAGGCCAAGCTCCACTGCGCCACCCATCCTCTGATGTTAGCGGTCTCGACGCTGATTTTTCAACGCTTTTCCATGGCGGCAACGGCTGCGGGATACTCCGGAAGGGCAAAGTGGAGCGGGGTACGGGAATCGAACCCGCAATCAAGGCTTGGGAAGCCTTTTTGATACCATTTCAACAACCCCGCTGCCTCGATGGACACATCTTACAGATTTCGCTCCCCTGGTTTCAAGCCTCGTCTTCAAACCGTTCAAACCGGCCCAACCGGGGACGGGTTCTAAGTTACAATACCGTGCATGGACCGGAATTTGGCGCTCTTTCAACACCTGGCGCTTTCACCCGGCGACAATCTCGCGCATGCCGCCCTGGCGGCGGCCAGGTTGGAATATCCCGACCTGGACCTCTCCAGGTACCTGGAATGGTTTGACAGGCAGGGCGCTGTGCTGGCGGCGCTGACTCAGGCGAACCGGTCTGTGGTTGACCGTATCTACGGCTTAAATGACTTCTTTTACAAGCAGGAAGGATTCACGCCAAATACTCAGGACTATTATGACCCGAGGAACTCGTACCTGAACGATGTCATTGAGCGGCGAACGGGGATCCCGATTTCTCTGGCAATCACCTACATGGAGTTGGCGCGCCACTTGAGCCTGAAATTGCAGGGGGTCGGTTTCCCAGGACACTTCCTCATTCGCAATGCCCAGACGACAGTTTTTTACATCGACGCTTTTCAATTTGGCCAGATTCTGTTGCGAGAGGACTGCGAGAGCCGTTTTACCGAGACCACCGGAGGTCATCTCGCCTTCAGCGATGAGTACCTGAAGCCGGCGTCCGAGGTCGAAATACTGGTTCGGATGCTCGGCAATCTGAAGAACATTTTCGTCAGACAGAACAGGCCCGATCGCGCCGTGGAGACCCTGAACTGGATCATCGCCATTCAGCCGGAAACGCCGCTGCACTTTCGAGATCGAGGGCTGCTGCTGGCCCGTGTCGCCTATCCGGAGGCGGCTGTGAAAGACCTGCAACACTACCTGGATTGCTCCCCGTTTGCGCAGGAGCGGCCACAGATTGAATCACTGCTCACAACCTTGCGCAGCAGCCGGACGACGGTCCATTGAGGTGGAAAGTCGCAGATCGCTGAAAGCAGAAGGCAGAAGGCGGAAAGCGGAAAGGTGGAAATTCATTAATCTTGGGATCCGGAAATTGCATCGCTCATTCTGTAATCTTCATTTTCCCTTTCTCATTTTGAATTCTAGCCCAAGTTCGTCACGGAAGCCTTGGTCTGCCTTCTGCTTTCCGCCTTCTGCTTTCTGCCTTCCGCATTTCGCCTTCTGCCTTCCGC
>JACQGG010000215.1 GCA_016199665.1 Acidobacteriota bacterium
CCTTGTAATAGCGCACGTCCAGCCTGAGTCCCAGCGGCCCGACCAGGTGGGGAATCTTGACTCCGCCTCCCGCGTTCCAGATAAAGCCCTTTTTCAAGTCCAGGAACTGGTTCGAGTCGCCGCTGACCAGCCCTCCGATCCCCAGGGTACCAAACGGGACAAGTTTCCCAACAGCGAACTGCGCCAGCAGATTGCCGCTGATGAGCTGGGCCTTGCCCTCGAAATTCTTTTGCTTATCCACCAGGTTGTTGACCACCGTGTACGAAACCTCAGCGCCGATGGCAGGAAGAAACGGATGGCCGATGCGAAAGCCAAAAAGCGCTCCATTATCGAAATCGGTCCCGGTCAGTTCCGAACCGGGGTCATACCCGCCCGCAAAAACTTCAAGTTCCTGAGCCTTCGCGCCGCAAACCAGACCCACCCACAAGCAGAAGAACACCACGATTCGCCGCTTCATCAAGCCTCCTGGTCACAGATTTGTTCACCTTAGAGATTGCAGGAATTTGACCTTTCCTCCGCGCATGCTCCGCGCCCTCGGCGCCTCCGCGGTGAGCCCAAAAAGTGACCTTTGCACCCGAAGGGAGCCAGCCCCCGCCTGCAACGGCGGCGGCGGAAAACGCGAGCGCCCGCCATTCTATCCGATTCGCCTTATCTCAGAAACCACCGAATGTGGATCGCTTCAAGAGACGCCCGGCGCCGGCCCGGCCTCTAAATTGTCCGTTTTCGACAACAACCTTGCCCTGCGACAACACAACCCGGGCCGCTCCTTTGACCCGCATCCCCTCGTACGGGTTGTAATCGACCCGCATATGGTGAGTTTTGGCGCTCAAGGTCACTTCGGCTTCGGGATCAAAGATGACAAGATCGGCATCGCTGCCGGCAGCGATCGTCCCCTTTCTCGGAAAAAGACCGAACATCTTTGCAGGAGCGGTGGCGACAAGCTGGACAAAGCGATTAAGAGAAATCCTGCCGGTGCGCACACCGCCGTTATAGAGAAGCGAGAGGCGAGTTTCCACTCCCGGCGCACCGTTGGGAATCTTGCTGAAATCTTCCCTGCCCAGCTCCTTCTGCTCCTTGAAACAAAACGGACAATGGTCGGTGGACACGACCTGGAGATGGTCCTTCTGCAGCCCGGCCCAGAGCCGGTCCTGGTGCCACTTCTCCCGCAGAGGGGGCGTCATGACGTACTTGGCTCCTTCGAAGCCCTCCGCCTGGTAGTTCTCATCGGAAAGAAACAGATACTGCGGGCAAGTTTCAGCGTACGCAGGCAGCCCGCGATCCCGCGCCTCCCGCACCTTCTGCAGCGCGTCGTTGCAACTGAGGTGCACTATATAAACAGGAGCTCCAGCCAACTCCGCCAGCGCAATGGCCCGGCCGGTTGCCTCTCCTTCCATGCTCGCGGGCCGTGTCAGCGCATGGTATTTCGGAGCTGTCTTCCCTTCCGCCAGCGCTCGCCTGACCATCAGATCAATGACGCTGCCGTTTTCGGCATGCATGCAGATGAGCGCCCCGATCTTTCCCGCCTGCACCAGAGCCTTGAAGATTGTGGCGTCATCCACCATCAGGACCCCCGGATAGGCCATGAAAAGCTTGAAGCTGGTGACACCGTCCCGGACCATGCTGCTCATGTCTTCCAGCCCCGCGTCGGGCAGATCGGTGACGATCATGTGGAACCCGTAATCGACAGCCGCCTTGCCGTCGGCCTTGCCATACCACGTGTCCAGAGCCTGGCGCATCGCCTGTCCCTTGAATTGGATCGCAAAATCGATCAGGGTTGTCGTCCCCCCATGGGCGGCAGCAATGGTGCCCGTCTCGAAATCGTCACTGCTGACTGTTCCCCCAAAGGGCATGTCCATATGGGTATGAACGTCGACGCCTCCCGGCAGAACATAGCAGCCCGACGCGTCAATCTCGTGATCGGCATCCACGCTGAGCTGGCGTCCGATGCTGTCGATCACGTCATCGACGATGAGAACGTCGGCGCGATACTGGTCGGTGGCGGTGACTACGGTTCCGTTTCTTACCAGCGTCTTCATATCCTCATTCCTTGGACAGCCGTCAGCCTGAGCCCCGGCCGTCAGGCTTCAGCGGTCGGCGGTCAGCCTTCAGCCGTCAGCGGTCAGCCATCAGCCGTCAGCTTTCAGCGGTCAGCTTTCCTGGACGGGCAAGTTGTCGATTATGGCCTGGAAAACGCAATCGGCGGTCGACTTTCAGGAAGCAAGCCGTGTACTTCCCTACGCCGGCTGACTGCCCCGACCGCTGACGGCTGACCGCTGATAGCTGACCGCTGAAGGCTGCCGGCCACCTCGACTCACAGCAGCAGCTCCCTGATCTCTCCGTACGTTTCCGGCCGTCGATCGCGGAAGAACTGCCAGGTGTTGCGAACTTCACGGATCATGTCCAGGTCAAGGTCAGCGATCAAAAGTTCGTCCTTGTCGCGCGATGCCTGGGCGAGGATCCGGCCTCGAGGGTCGCAGAAGTAACTCTTGCCGTAGAACTCGCCGATGTTCCAGGGAAGTTCGCGGCCGACACGGTTGATCGCCCCGATGAAGTAACCGTTTGCCACTGCGTGGGCGGGCTGTTCCAGCTCCCAGAGATATTCGGACAGCCCTGCCACGGTCGCCGATGGATTGAACACGATTTCTGCGCCCTTCAGGCCCAGCACGCGCGCTCCTTCAGGAAAGTGACGGTCATAGCAGATGTAGACGCCGATAGCACCCACCGCCGTTGAAAACACCGGGTAGCCGAGGTTCCCCGGCTTGAAATAGAACTTCTCCCAGAATCCGGGCAAGCAGTGCGGGATGTGCTGCTTGCGATACTTGCCCAGGTATTCCCCGCCGGCGTCAATCACCGCGGCAGTGTTGTAGTACACGCCGGTCAAATCCTCTTCGTACACCGGCACGACCAGCACCATGGGATGCCTGCGGGCGAAGTCCTGCATCAGGCGGGTGGTGGGACCCTCCGGGACTTTTTCGACCAGGCCGTACCATCGGACATCCTGCTCGGCCGGAAAATACGGCCCATAGAAAAGCTCCTGGAGGCAAACAACCTGCACTCCGCTTGAGGCTGCCTGCTCCATCAAGCGCAGATGTTTGCCGACCATGGCCTCCTTGATCTGATCCATGGGACGGTCAACTCCCAGCTCATTGTGAGCCTGAATGAGCCCGGCCCTTACGATTCGCGCCATGGTCCTCCTTAAGAAACATCAACAAGAAACATCAACGCGCCACTGCCGAGGGGCGCTTCAACTGCCCCCGACGCAGCCAACGTGGCGTCCCTCTTTGCCCGCTACTCTGGACCCCCCGCGGCGCGACACAGGGGATGTACCCCCCGCACTCACCAACGCACGGTCAGCTTCGGCCGCTCCGCAAGGCGTTCCAGCTCATCTTGCCCGCAGGACCGGGAACCTGGGCCATCGTAATGCAGTCTTCCACCGGACAGACCAGCGCACAAAGATTGCATCCCACACACTCGACTTCGTCAATCAATGGAACCCGGCGGTCCTCTCTAAGATGGATACACTGATGGGCTCCATCCCAGCATGCCACGTAGCAGAGCTGGCATCCAATGCAGGTCTCCGGGTCGATCTTGGCGACAATTCTGTAGTTCAGGTCCAGGTTGCCCCAGTCGGTCAGATGAGGCAAGCTGCGCCCCCGCAACTCGTTTAGGCTTTGAAATCCTTTTTCTTCGAGATAAAATTCAAGACCCTCCAACATGTCCCGAATAATTCGAAATCCGTAGTGCATGACGGCGGTGCAAACCTGAACGGTACCCGCACCGAGCAGGATAAACTCGACGGCGTCCCGCCAAGTGGCGATTCCACCGATTCCGGAGATCGGGATGTGAAACTCAGGATCCAGGGCCGCCGATGAAACCATATTCAGTGCAATCGGCTTGACTGCCGGACCGCAATAGCCCCCATGGGTCGACATCCCCCCGACGTTGGGTCGGGGCACGAAAGTATCCAGATCGATGCCGGTAATACTGTTCAACGTGTTGATCAGCGAAATAGCATCCGCGCCGCCTTTTTGGGCCGCCCGCGCAATGTAGCGCACATCGGAAGTGTTGGGAGTCAGCTTCACAATGACCGGAGTGCGCGCGACCTCCTTGACCCATGCCGTGATCTGGCACGTGTACTCTGGAACCTGGCCGACCGCCGCGCCCATGCCGCGCTCTGACATTCCATGCGGGCAGCCAAAGTTCAATTCCAGCCCGTCACATCCAGTATCTTCGGTCCTCTTGACAATGTCATGCCATGCCTTCCGCGTGGAGTCGACCATCAGGGACACCACCACCGCCTGGTCTGGATAGCGGCGCTTGACCTCCCTAATCTCCCGGAGATTCTCCTCGATGGGCCGGTCCGAAATCAGCTCAATGTTGTTTAAACCCATCATCCGCTGCCCATTCCAGTCGATCGAAGAGTACCGCGAGGTGGTATTGATGATCGGTTCGCCCACGGTCTTCCAAACCGCTCCGCCCCACCCCTGGTCAAAAGCCCGCGCCACCTGCTCCCCGCTATTACTTGGGGGCCCGGAAGCCAGCCAGAAGGGATTAGGAGATCGAATTCCGCCCAGATTGCAGGAAAGGTCTGCCATGTTCTTACTCCATTGTGAGCGTGCTGAAGGCTCCTAGTAAGCCTTGCAGGATCCTTCGAGCGTTTCGCAGAAAAGCCGTCAACCCTCAGCCGGTCAGCCGGGGAAAAGCACGACCCTCAAACTTCACGCCTGTAAACAACAAAAAGATTCACAAACCAGGTGGCCGCGGTCCAACCGCCCTTAGGTAACGATCGATCCCGGCGGCGGCGCGCTTCCCATCGGCGACAGCATCCACAACTTCCTTCCCGCCATTGGCGCAGTCTCCACCTGAAAAATATTTCGGGTTGGCCGTCTGGCCCGTGCCGGGGTCCACGACAACCCGGCCCTTCTCAAGCTGGACCCCTGGAAGCTTTTCCAGAAAGGAAGACCGAGGATCTTGTCCCAGCGCCTCGATGACCATGTCGGTCTCGATGAAAAAACGGGACTCGGGAATTTCGTCGGCGCGGAAGCTCCCGGAAGCCTCCCTTGCTCCAGACCTCGTTCGCACGCATACGAGCCGCTGCACGAACGCGTTTCCCTGGATTTCGACCGGCTGGGCATGCCACAGGAACTGTACTCCATCCTGCTTGGCCAGCTCATACTCGTAGTGATAGGCGGGCATCTCCGACTCGCCTCGCCGATACACGATTGCCACCCATTCGGCTCCCAGGCGCCGCGCCTGGGTGGCGCAATCAATTGAAGTGTTTCCTGCGCCGATGACGACGACGCGGCGGCCCACGTCTATTTCAGCGAAGGGCTTCGACTTGACCTCCTCGATGAAATCGATGGCCTCATACACTCCCGCAAGGTTCTCGCCGGGAATCCCAAGGCGGCGGGTCTTGCCAAGTCCCACGCCGATGAAAATGGCGTCAAAATCCGCCTCCAGATCCTCAAGAGTCAAATCATGCCCCACTTGGACCCCGCACTGGATCTTGACACCGAGGCTCCGAACCAGGTTGATTTCCCGAAGACTTTCTTCCGGTGTCATCTTGTAGTAAGCGATCCCATAAGTATTGAGTCCTCCCGGCAACGGATGTCTGTCCAGGATGACTGCCCCATAACCCATCTTGGCCAGTTCGGCAGCACAGGAAAGGCTGGCGGGACCGGCGCCGATCAGGGCGACCCTCTTGTCCCGGGCTGAACCGGGTGCAAACAACTGCACTGGATTCTGAAAGGCCCAGTCGGTGGCATGCCGCTGTAACCTGCCGATTTGAATCGGCGGTTCTCCGCGCCCGTGCATGACGCACGCACCTTCGCAAAGCACTTCAACCGGACAGACGCGGGCGCAACTGGCTCCCAGGATGTTGGCGGAAAGAATTTCCCTGGCGGATCCTCTCATGTTTCCGGTGGCAATTTTCTTAATGAATGCGGGAACGTCAATGTGAGTCGGACAGGCAGCCGTACAAGGGGCATCAAAGCAAAACAGGCAGCGCGACGCCTCCGCCAGCGCGGCTCCGGGGCTGAGCGCCCGGTTAATATCACCGAAGTTGGTCCGGTACTCCTCGGGTCGCAGCTTGGGGGCCAGGCGGATTTCACTCATAAGGAACCGCCGCAGGGGAACGGGTGGGAGCAAAGCGTGAAAAACTCATTCCCAGCCAGTATCCCGCAAACGCGAGGGCAAATGTCACAAACCATGCGTAGGTATAGATCTGGTCCCACCAGGTGAACTCCGAGGGAACACCGCCGGGGGTCAGGGCGGCGCGGACGAAGCCGGGAAAGACCGGCGCAATCGCAACGATCAGGGCGGCGATTGCGCACCAGTTGATGCCGTTGGAGTAACGGTACACGCCGTCCGGTTTGAACAGGTCGGCCAGGAGCAGCCGTCCTTTGCGCAGCCACCAGTAGTCGCAGATCAGCACTCCGGCGATCGCGCCCATCAAAGCCGAGTAGCCGACCAGCCAAGTGAAAATATAGCTGCCGGCGCTTTCCATGAGCTTCCAGGGGAGCATCAGGATCCCGATGGCGGCCGTGACCAGGCCGCCCGTCATAAAGCTGATGGTCTGCGGGTTGAGATTGGAAAAGCCGCTGGCCGGCGCCACGACATTAGCCGCCATGTTGGTAGTGATCTGCGCCGCCATAATAACGAGCATGGAGAAAATCACGACCCAGGAACTGTGAAAACGACCCACCAGCGCCACCGGGTCCCAAACAGCTTCGCCGTAGATCACTACGGTCGCGCTGGTCACGGCCACGCCAATGAAGGCAAAAGCAAACATTGTCGGAATCAGGCCCAGAGCCTGCCCAAGTACCTGAGACTTCTGGCTGCGCGCGTACCGGGTAAAGTCGGGAATATTGAGTGAAAGCGTCGCCCAGTATCCGACATTGGCCGTCAGCCCCGGCCAGAAAATTCTCCAGAAAGATCCTTGACTTCCGGCAGTCTCCAGCCGCTCCGCCCCCAAAAGGACCGGACCGACTCCTCCGGCCGCTCTAAACGCCCAAACCAGAAGGAGCACACCACCCAGCAACAGCAGCGGGGATGCCCAGCCTTCCAGCAGCTTGATCCCTTCCATTCCTCGCATGATGATCAGAACCTGCAGGACCCAGAAGGCCGTAAAGGCAACCCCGGTGTGTATCGAAATCGAGGTCCACCCGGGCCACAACACCGCTAGAAGCGCATCCAGAGCCTCTCCGCCAATCCAGGTCTGAATGCCAAACCACCCGCACCCGACCAGGGAACGCAGCAGCGATGGGACGTGCGCCCCGCGGACGCCAAAACTTGCGCGGCAGAGGACGGGAAAAGAGACGCCATAGCGGGTCCCCGCATGGGCGTTGAGGGTCATGGGAATGAGCACGATGACATTTCCAAGCAGGATCGTCAACATGGCTTCCCACCAGAGCATACCCTGGGAAATCAATCCGGCGGCGAGCTGGTAAGTGGAAATCACAACGCTCATCCCAATCCAGAGGGCGGCGATGTGGTACGTGCTCCAGGTCCGCTGCGCTACGGATGTGGGAGCCAGATACTCATTATAAAGGGGGCTCCAGGAAACATCTTCTTCGAGCTGAACAAACTCTTTGCTTTCGGCCATGTCACATGTCAGTTTTCTAACTGGAGTTCCCGGTTCAGTAAGAGCCATTGTATCAAAAGTTCATAGTTGCGAGTCTGTCTGCACTGACTCTCCAGGCTATATGTCCGCGCATAAATAATTCGACATACGAGTCAAAAAAAGGGATGAAGTAAGTTTTCGATCTCTTGCGGATGACGGCGCACGTAATCAAATCTGCTGAAGAG
>JACQGG010000206.1 GCA_016199665.1 Acidobacteriota bacterium
AGCTAGCGTTGTGCAGGTGTGGAGGCGAGATCGAATACCAGAAACCCCCCACGTAAGTCCTTTGTTTTTCAATACCCCTGTTTTAGTTTCCTAGGAGCTGAGCGCGTCGAGAATCTCATCCACGCTTGCCGTGGCCGTCCCGAGTTTTCCCACGGCAATGCCCGCGGCGTGATTGGCAATGTCGGCCGCGTTGGCCAGAGAGGCCCCGGATGCGGCGGCCAGCGTGAGGGCGGCAACGACGGTATCGCCCGCGCCGGTCACGTCGAAGACTTCGCGCGCCACGGTGGGAATGTGGCGGGCCGTTTTTCCTTCCTCAAACAGGGACATGCCGTCCTTGCCGCGCGTGATCAACACGGCGGCGGCGCGGCTGATCTTCAATAAAATCTGGCCGGCGCGATTCAGCGCCTCGGCGTCGCAAATGTCAACGCGGGCCGCCGCTTCTGCCTCACCCTGGTTGGGCGCAATCACCGTGGCATTTCGGTACAGGGAAAAATCGCGATTCTTGGGATCGACCACCAAGAGCTTGCCTTGCCGCCGGCATTCCGATGCGATCAGCCTGAAGATCGGCGGTGCGATCAGCCCTTTGGCATAGTCGGAGACAATGACGCCATCGGCGCGGGGGATCTGTTCGCGCAGCAGTTTTGCGATTCTTCGCTGCTCGCCCGAAGAGAGCGGGGTGCGGTCCTCGCGGTCCGCCCGGCAGACCTGCTGCTGGCGGGCGATGATGCGCGTCTTCTTTGTAGTACGCCGGTTGGGGGAGCGAACCAGTCCCTCCGGCTCAATTCTGAGCCGCTGCAGCGCCTGCAGGATCCGCTCGGAATCCTCGTCGCATCCCATGATTCCAATCAGGCTGGAACCGGCTCCCAGCGCGCGGACATTGCGCGCCACGTTGGCGGCGGCGCCCAGGTGAAAAATTTCCTCCTTGATCTCTACAACCGGGACAGGCGCCTCGGGCGAGATCCGGCAAACATCGCCATAGAGGAACTGGTCCAGCATGACATCCCCGATGACGAGAATCCTCCTCCGGGAAAATTTCCTTGCCAGGCGTGTGAACTGGTCTCTTGTCATGCCATTCCGGCAGCGCTTTCCTGCAGCGCCTTTCCCCGAGTGAATGAATGTCGGCGCTCCCGCCGGCTATTATACCGATCGGTTTGGCCAAAACCTGTCTTTGCCTGTCAAGTCTTTTTTTCAGTTTTTCGGATCGGGTCGATGGCGCCTTTCGACCCCTTCGAAAATGGGCGATTTCGGGGCCACCGCTGAAGGGAACAAGATGCCGTGGGAAAAACCCTGGAGTCTCTTTGCGCCTTGCAGGGACTTTTCGAAGGCGGGCGTTCCTTGTTTGCCGAAGCGGGATTCCTTCCATTTTACCCGCATTCAGCTCCCTAGGATCGGAGCATGGCATGACCCGAAAATCCTGGCCCTGAGCGGGTTTCATAGGGTCTTATTCTTGGAGTGAACCGGGAAGATGCGGGTGACTCTCCTGGTTGTTTCGATGGCGGCGGCGGAGATGAAAAGGGAAAATCCCCCGGGGGGAAGCGCCGGGTGCCCTGGAGGAAATATTGTGATCCAGATCACAGAACTGCATGATTTTGTGATTAAGATCACAATTTTATCCCGCATCTTCTCGCCTCTTTCTGGCCTCTCAAGTTGGGTCTGAAAAAAGTTTTGTGATGAAGATCACATTTGTGTTAGGATGTTGACCGTCTTTCAGGGGAGGTTTCCAAGTGGCGCAGCCGACTCTTCGAAGGTCCTTGTTGCGGCAGGATCGGCGGCGGCATTTGAAATCCAGGGGTATCAAAAGGAGACACAACTCCTCTGGGCTGGCCTGGAGGGATCCAGGTGCGAAAGAAGCGCGTCCAGCGATGCTCGTTGCGGGTGTGTCTGCGGGAATCGTGGCGATTGAAGAAGAGAAGAAAAGAAGAGGAAGAGGAAGGGTCCGCATCATTATGAAAAAGGATACCTCGTTTATCCGTTGGATTGCCGTTCTGGTTATGTGCCTGGTGACGGCAGTTGCTCTTCCGCTGTTCGCTCAGGGTCCGGTCGGCAAGGGAGCCGGCGATGAGGATCCTGTTGTTTTGGGCAAGGATGATGATGGCAGCAGCGACGATGACAGCGGCAATGCGACTCCTAAAGCTCTCATCCTGAATGTAGTCCTGACCAAGGTCACATCAGGTCCGAACGCGGGGCGTGACGCCGCGATCATTACCGGGAACGGCCTGTTCGAGGACGAAAAGGGACGCAGCTACGCGCCTCTTGTACAGATCGACGGAATGACGGCTCAGGTGATTAACTTTCGCCATGCCGGCAACAACCGAGACGAAGTGATCGTTCTCATGCCTCGCGGCATCGCAAATGGCTCTGTTCTTTTTGCTCTTACTAAAACTGTTAAGGGAAGTGCGACGGACAAGAAAGTACGTAAGGCTTTCTTCGAAGTGACGCTGACCGCGGCTAGCGGGTCTGGCGCCACCGGGCCGACAGGTCCCAAGGGCGCAACCGGGCCAACCGGACCGACCGGAGCTTCCGGCGCGAGTGGGCCGCAAGGTAACAGTGGCGCCACCGGGGCACAGGGATCTACGGGGCCTGCAGGCGCCACTGGGGTACATGGATCTACGGGTGCTTCGGGATCTACGGGTCCTGCAGGAACAACGGGACCGGTTGGAGCAACGGGTTCAACTGGACCGCACGGGAACACTGGCGCCACCGGGCCTCAGGGGAATACGGGGACCAGCGGGCCCGCAGGACCTACTGGGCCTCAGGGGAGCACCGGTTCGGCGGGGCCGTCCGGGCCGAGCGGTCCGCTGGGACCCAGCGGCTTGTCCGGCCCGCAAGGTTCGAGCGGAACGGCCGGGACGCCGGGAGCTCCGGGAACAACCGGGCCGGCGGGCCCACAAGGAAATACGGGCGCGCCGGGTCCGCAGGGGCCAACAGGCCAGCAAGGGAACACGGGGTCCAGTGGGCCGCAGGGAACAACCGGCGCGCCGGGTCCCCAGGGAAACACGGGAGCAACCGGACCTCAGGGTAATAGCGGAGCTGCAGGGAACACGGGAGCAACCGGACCTCAGGGTAATAGCGGAGCTGCAGGGAACACGGGAGCGACCGGACCGCAGGGATTGACCGGGACCCCTGGGCCGCAGGGA
>JACQGG010000208.1 GCA_016199665.1 Acidobacteriota bacterium
CAAGAAAAGTACGCGAAGAGGTCGCTGAGGTCAAGCGCCAGTTGATTTGGGTTTTTTATTAATCCCCCAGAATCATTCGATTGGACCGGTTCTGCTCGGTCCCTTGGATTCGGAGCATGATCGTCGGGTCCCTTGGATTGACCTGAGATGGACCCCTCGCTGAGAACATGTGAAAAGATCGTATGCGCCGGAATCCGCGGGGGTGCGGCGGCGGTATGATTGCAGGACCCGTCGCTTACGCTCCGGGCTCTGAACGTGGTTGGCGGCACGGAGTCCTGCCTTGCACATTTGCCGTGATTGCTCCATCGTGCTCGGTCCCACCAACGATTCTGTCATCGGCGCCTTGAGGACACAGTTGAATTCATGAGATTTGTCTGGTTTTCTGGCGCTATCATAGCCGGGCTATCCTCGAGCTGCCCAGCGGCAGATTGAGGACTTGGTTGCCCCGACGACGGAAGCGAATCGACCCGGCTGGCCCGCGGCAGCCGGATGGCACGGTCGATTATTCGGGGTGCGGATTGTCCCGTCGCTGCCGGCGGAGCTCAACTTCTGTCATGAACTCAACAAAAGTCGAACCAACGGAATCGGGAGTGGAACTTCTGACATACCACAATCGACAACTTCACTTCGAAGGCAAGCCCCTCAAGACGCTTGCCGAAGAGCTGGGAACTCCCTTCTTTCTGCTTAGTGAGAAGCGCATACGCGCTAACTATGAAGCTCTGGTTCGCGGGCTCTCCTCGACTGAGTTGGAGACAAGAGTCCGCTATTGCTCCAAGACCAACAACGAGGCAGCGGTGCTGAAAATTCTGGCGGCGTGCGGGAGTCAAGTCTTGGTTTCCCATCTGGCGGAAGCGCAACTGGCGTTGGATTCCGGCTTTTCCTCCCATCGAATCGCCTACCAACGACCGGTACTGCGCGAGCAGGACATTTGCGAGCTGTTGAGTTCAGGGATCGACTTCTTACATGCTTTTCGCCTTGCGGATCTCGAGGTAATGGAGAGCGCCGCCTCACGGGTAGGCAAGAAAACAAGAGTCTCCCTGCGCCTGCGGGCTGATTCGTTGGCCCGGGGTTTCTCCCCGTTAGCCTTTCTCTCCCGTAGACTCGGAATCCGCAAGTCTGAAATCCTTACGGCAGCCGAGCGCATCGGTCGCTCGCGATGGCTGTCTCTGGTGGGCATCAATTTCTATCAAGGCACACAACAGGAGAGGGTCGACCGCTACCTGCCGCTTTCGCGTCGAGCCCTGGCCCTGGCCGGCCAACTGCACTCGCAGATGGGAATTCGTTTGGAGGAAATCAATCTGGGGGGAGGGATACCGTCTCCTTCCCTGCGAAGATTCGGACTCCTGAACGCGATTGCACAGTCGAAAAATCCCCGCGTCTCTGGCGATCCTGTGTCAAACCTGGAAAGATTTGCGCGCCAACTGGCAGCAGCGTTTCACAGGGAAGCGCAAGCGGCGCATCTGCCGTCTCCGCCGGCTCTGGCTGTCGAGCCCGGACGGGCAATCGCGGGCAATGCCGGCATTCTAGTGACTCGCATCCGTGCGATAACCGACAACTGGCTTTTCCTGGATGCCAGTCGCAATCATCTGGGAGAATCTCCGGTGTTGCTCGTACGGGAAGTTGTCCCGGTCACGCCGCCAGACGGGGGTCGACGCTTCTACCATCTTTCAGGCAGCACCTTAAACACGATGGACTTTATCGGCTTGTGGCGCAGGCTTCCACGTGTCGTGGAAGGGGATCTCCTGGTCCTGTGCGACGCCGGAGCCTACTCCATCTCGCGCGCCAGCCGTTACGCCGGCCTGTCGCCGGCAGTATACTTGGTTCGGGATACGGGCCTGCTGCAGATCATTCGACGCGCCGAGGCACTCTCGGATCTCTCCCAAATCCTCTCCGAGTAAATCTTGAGAGTTCTCACCAATTTTCTTTCCAGGGATCCGTAAAGTTGAATTACCGTCTAATAAGTGGTGATGCAAATAGCTCCAGGCACGGCTGAGGCGAACGATTCCAATTCTGTCGTGACCGGAGCCTCGGGTTTTATCGGCCGCCATCTGGTTTGCGCGTTGCTTCGCCAGGATCGGCAAGTGGTCGCCCTGTGCCGTAATCCGGGAGATCTACAAGATCTTGATCATCCCCGCCTTAAGATTATTTCGGCCGATCTCGAACAGCCCCTCTCTTACATTCGCTACCTGGGTCCGGCCACCAGTGTCTTCCATCTTGCCGCCGTGAGGAGCTTTCCCGGAGCCAATCCTGATCGCATGTATCGCATTAATCAGTTGGCCTGTTTGGAGCTGGGGCGCGCCTGCCTCCAAGCGACAGTCGCCAGATTTGTGTACGTTTCCTCTGCAGTCGTATTCGGGCCTTCAGATGCCAGACCCAATAGCGAGCAGGACAGCCTTGACAGGGCAACGAGCCACTGCTACATTCGATCTCGAGTTCAGGCTTTGATAGAGTTAAGGAAGCTGTTCGATGAAGGGCTGAACCTGATTACGGTCTGCCCTACGATAGTTTTTGGTCCAGATCATCCCAGCCATCCTAATCGCATAACCAACTACTTGCGCCGTCTTGTGCGCTTCAGACTTGAGATCCTCATTGCTGGAGGCCGGCAAAGAAGGAATCTGGTCTATGTTCACGATGTTGTACGGGGCATCTTACTGGCCGAAACGTTTGGAAATCTCGGAGAAGAATACATCCTGGGAGGCGAAGACATTTCTCCCCGCGATTTTAATCGTATCAGTATGCAACTCGCTGAGCGAGAGCTTCGCCTGAGTGTTTCCATTCCCCGAAGGGTAGCTGTTACGGCGGCGCAGTTGATTGACAGACTCTGCGGCCATCATCCTTCTGCGGGATATGGGGCAAGCATTAGGGCGCTGACAAGGGAGATGCGTTTCAGTTCTGAGAAAAGCAGGCGGTTACTTGGTTATTCCCCGATCTCGTTTTCCGACGCAATGAAGGAAACAGTGGGGTCTCTTCGACTGAACCAGACCCCATTATGAATGAATCTGTCAGAGGGATGTCAAAGGGCATCACTCCCTCAATCCAGGACCGGCCGGAATTGCGAAAAGAGCGCGAGCGCTGGGACACGATCGCTCGAACCATGCCGGATCTGATGCCCGCATTCTCAACGCAGTACTATCGCCGCCGTGAAATTGCTTTAATTCAGCAACATTTTGGACTTCTAGAGGGAAAGCGGGTTCTGAAACTGGACCTCTGGAATGAAGCGGTCAACACGCGACTACTCCAATGGATCGAATCGCAGGGAACCAAAGCCTTCGGGTTCGATATAAGCCATGTCACCGCCTCGCGCGCTTATCGTAATTGTCAGAAGGATAGGAGTCATATATACCTGGCTCAGGGCGACATCAGGCACATCCCGTTCAAGAGCAATTGCTTTGATTTTGTGTACTCTATGGGAACGATCGAGCACATTGATGAGTACCAAGATGCGTTGCGGGAAGTACACCGGGTGCTCGAGAGTGGAGGAAAAGCCATAATCGGCGTGCCCCACAAATGGAATCTTTTTCTACGTCCGCTTCTTGTCGGCGGACTGGAGTGGTTCCACCGATATCCTTATAGCCCGGAAAAGTCGTTCAGTCATCGCGAGATTCGCCGTGTTTTGGAGACAACGGGTTTTAGCGTTCAGGCCCGTACCGGGCTGCTCGCTTTTCCCGGAATCTTGAGAATGACGGAGCTTTTCTTACTGCGCCGCGACATTCGGCTTTACAAAGTCTTACCCCTCTTGTTCCGGCCTTTTGAATACCTGGAAACCCGCTGGGAATGGGCAAGAGCCTTCGGATATCTGATTGCGCTGGTGGTTGAAAAGCCGCCCGCTTTGGTCCGCCCCGGTCCAATCGAGCCCGTGCAGGAATGTGCACCAGCGGGGGCATGTTGCAAATGAGGTTTTCGCCCGGTAACGGGAAGTTGTCGATTTCCTTGCGCCGCCGGGGCGACTCGAAACCCCTCGCCCGCAATTGGTTAGGCGCCAGCTCCCCACCTACTGGACAGGCGCCGGGTTAGATCACCAGTTCGATCGCCTGAAAGGCTACGTCGCCGTTTGATCGGCGGAATTTCTTCAGAAGTCTTGCGTTCGCCGACCCGATTCTGATCTTGCCCGGCTCGACGAGGACGAGCACCAGGTCCTCCTTCCCATTTGCGGACAGCTCTGCAAGCTCGTTGTTTGATTCCTTGCCGTAAATGAATCGGTAACGGCCCACCGTGTAATAGACATCTTCAAGCGGGTGGGCTCCGTTTTCAGCCGGTCCGACCTTGATAACTTTTTCGGCTTTAAACCAGTCGGCTGGTGACATCTCGGTACGCACCACCGTGTAGATATAGGGATGCGGAATACCGGCAGAAGTGATGTACACCCGCCCGTAATGCTGGCCGTTGGCCTTCAGCCAGTCGAGTGCGGGCAGGAAATCCACCTGGTTGACGCGGCCGATTAACGGCTGCTCATTGAACGAGCCGAAGAAGTCGGCGAGATACAAACCGGTCATCGTCAGGGCGGTGAAGGTGAGGACTGTTGCACAAGATATCGCGAGTGCGCGCCTGCGGCGCCACAACCATTCCAGTGGAGCCACGACTCCCACTGCGCAAACGAGCACAAGGCCCAGCATTCCCGGCTGGCTGCGGAGCAGGTGCGGACCGGGGTGGCTCGTGAGCAGATCGCCGGCTGGGTACAGCAGCAGCCAAAGCAAGGCGATTCGGCTGGCCGGCGACCAGCGCCAACGAACCGCAAGCGCCGCCGCACCGGCAGTCAACAACGCCAAGTGATACCACAACAGTACCCCATAGCCTGTGGGACCCTGCAGAGAGACATTTCTATCGCCCTGCTTGAAAAGGAAGGGCAAGCCAAAGTGCGGAGGGTAACGCTCGAGAACCCTGCCTACCTTGGAGATCGGGGGATCGTTCGGCATAAAGACCCAGTTGACACTTCCCCGTCGGTTCATTTCGGGGTCCGTGAGGTGCTTCCAGACCAAAGGCCCAAACGTTAACGCGATGCCGAGCGAGAACAACCCGAACGCCATCTGTCCACGCCGGGATCTCAGTAGCGCCAGCCATGCGCGCCAGTGAAGCAGTACCGCCGCTGAGAGAAACAGTGGGAGAAAAATGCGGATTGACGGATAGCCGTAACAGCACCCGCCCGTGATTAGCCCGGCGACAAACGACCTGCCGGGCCTCGGCTTTTTGTCCTTCGAGTCACAAAATGGGAGCCGCGCCCAGAGGATCGCAGCGATGGGCAAGGCGCTGAGGAATGGCTGCAAAGCCGCGCCATGCGCCCACCGAGATTGCTGAATGTGCCAGGGTAGCAGTGCGAGCAGCCCTGCGGCGGCAAGCGCCGTAGCCCGGCCGTACATCCTCGCAGCGAAATAGTAAAGCAACAGGATGGTTAGCAGCCCGCTAACGGCCATCGAGAAACGGGCCGTTTCGAGGCTGAATCCGCGAACCGCCAGAAAAGGAATCATATAGAACTGGAACAAGGGGCTGCGGTTGTCGACCATTCCGAACACGCGGGAACGGAAAATTGGCCAGGACACTCCATGCTGATCCTTGCCCTCCTGGTACAGGCACCACGCGTTCCAGAGAGTGCCGGCTTCGTCGACGTTCATACCCGGCGGAGAGATGTCCAGGCGAATGAGCCTCAGCCCGCCGGCCATGATCAGGGTGAGGAGTAAGGCGACGATAGTGGCGCGCTTGGAGACCTCAATTGACCGGAAAACAGGAGTGGATTCGCTGTCCGCGGCCATTGCCCCCTCGCGAGACGATCGCTTTCGGTTTGCCGTCATCATCTTTAGCTCTGCGTCGAGCTTCAGGCGCGCCCCCAAGCGTTCGATTCCAGAGAACGCTTTGACCCGTTTTCCGGCGGCGAAATCTCTGGTCGCTTGTCCGGATAGCCGACGATCATTACCCACTGAACTTATGAAGATCTCGTGGCGGCTCGCGGTCCTCGACGAAGCACAGGCGGGATCAGAATTTAAACCGTAGCTGCATTTCAATTCGCCGATTGCCCGCTCCAGCAGCAGGTCCGTAACTGTCCGCAAGGGAGTTTGCACTTCCGAAAAAGGGTGAGGTCAAACTGCCGATGAGTGGCCCGGGATTCGTGTGATTTAAGAGATTTCGGACAGAAACAGAGAATACCAAGTTGTACGGTTTTTCGGTGAGGAGCTCGGCCAAGATGCTGCGCATACCCCCTTCATCCTTGGGCGGACTGTCCCCCTTGGATTTTTCGGGCTTGCTGCCAAAGCCAAAACTCTTGCTTAAGCACAGATTCACTGTGAAATAGCCTGGCGCAAAACCGTAGTTGCGGGGGATGATCTCTTGTTCGGATGTGGGATTGGGGTCGAATGCTCCAAAACGGCTGACGACGACGTTGTTTCCGGCGAGATCGCCGGCAAATCCAGGGCGGTCGGTAAGCAGCGTATCTCCATTTGCGTCAGCACCGGTCGTGACGTTGAAAGGTGCTCCGGAGCGCGCAACGATATACGGGCTGAACTTAAAGCCATGGAGCGCCAGGATTGAGCCGCCCACAACCAGGCGGTGCCGTTCATCCAGGACGGAGCGTCCGTACTCCATGCTGTCGTCATAGGAATCGGCTGGGAAGGTTGCCGGGCCATCCGTATTGCTCTTGGCATAATTCAATACGTACAACGCGAAAAGCGTTAGATTACGGTTGAAGCGGCTGTTCACAGTGGTGTTCCACTGCCTTTGATTGAGAACGCCAACCGATTCGTACAAGAAAACGGTGCCTGCACCGAAAGGTCGAATCCCGCTCGTCGAAACGCCCGGGACAAACGTTTCGGGCAGCGGGGCATTAATGTTGCGAGAGCGCAACATGTGCAAGCCGCGGAAGTTGGTGAACGTGCTCGCGATCGTTGTGTTGAAAGGTAACAGCCGCTCGATCCCTATTGAGGATTGCATGATGTAAGGCGCGCGTAAATCGGAAGCCACGCGCCGGATGGTTGGCTGGGCGGTTAAAGTCTCGACCCGGGGCACGGTTGGGAAGAAATCGGGATCGCGTACAACGTATTGCTGCTGATTCAAACCATTTAACCGGATGGCTTGCAGCGTTAGTTTTTCGCTGAAACGATCGTAAAAGATTCCAAAGCCGGCTCGTATTGCGGTCTTCCTCTGCTTCAAAGGGCCCGGAGCCCATGCAAGACCGATCCGCGGCGCAAAGTCCGTCCAATGGTGGATGTTGTTTTGCGTTTCATAGCGCAGGCCCAGGCTCAGCTGGTAATTCGGGCGGATTCGCCAATCATTTTGCACAAAGATGCCCAGGTCCACCTGGCTGAGCTCCACTTTCGAGTTGCCGGCGGTTATGGAAAACTGGGCAGCGCCCCCGCCGAGCGCGCGGATTTGTGCTGCTGTCAAGCCCTGCCCCTGAAACAAAAGAGTGCGACGATACCGTTCGATGGGCGTTATCGATACCAACACAGGCTGACCCTCCGCATCACGCATGACTTGATTGTCCGCGTCCAATTGGGGTACCGAGCCGCCAGAAAATCTGAACGTACCTCCGAAATTCTGCGGCGAAATATCGGAAATGGAGATGGAGCGTAAGCGCCCACCCCATCTAAGTGTTTGAGTACCCCGGACCAAATAGGTGTTGTTCTGAAGTTCCCATCGATTCTGAGTGAGAAAGGACTGCCCAATTTCCGAGCCGCCTTCTATGAAGGCCCCGCTGACGTTAATGGTGGGTACGGAATTGTTGCCCAACTGATCTGTAGATGTCCGCATGAACTGAAGGCGCGTTTCATTGATGGCTCTGGAGCTGACCACCGCAGTTTCTGTCAGTTGAAGGACGTGGTCGGTTTCCGAGGTGTTGTAGGCGCGCGCGCGCAGCGAGAGGTCTCCGATACCGACGTTTCTACGGCCAACGCGCGTCGTCACATAGCGCCCCACCAGCGTGTGATTTTGACTCCACTGGTAATCCAGACGAAAACCTATGCTCATGCGGCGCTGCGGCGTCACAACTTCTTGGCTAAGCGGCGTCACGTTCAGAGCGGGGTCGAGAACGGTGGCGTTAATCACCGCCTTGGTATCGAGCTCGCGTCTCTCCATGTCCGCAGAAAAAGAAGCGCGTTTGTTCAGCGGCCCGCTCAGCTTTCCCCCAAAAAGCCGCTCCTGAAAAACAGGGCGATTGAAGACATAAAACGGGTTGCGTGAATTGAAATCACCGTCCCCAAAACTGAAGAACGTCTCGCCGCGGAATTTATCCGAGCCGGGCTTGGTGAAAACTTCAATGCGGCCGAAGCCCACGCGATCATATGCAGCCGAATAGGGGTTTTGATTGGTGCGAAACTCGCGAATGGACACTCTGGACGGCAGGCGGCCTCCACTAAATCCATCCACAAAGAGCTGGGTGCCCTGCGGAGCTGTGGAGGCCCCCGCCAGTGCCTCCAAATCTGCGGCGAGGTCGTCG
>JACQGG010000205.1 GCA_016199665.1 Acidobacteriota bacterium
GATTGAAACACCAGCCGGCTCCCCTGGAAATCAAAGTAAGCCTCGGCATTCTCACCGCCGCGGGTAAGCTGGCGGAGGTTCTTCAGGTGCTTCTCCCTGGCCGCAAGATCACCGGGAGTTGCAGGAGTCTGGGATAAGACCCAGGCAGCGGCGAGGATCAGCGAAACGGTGGCGGCAACCAACGCGGTCTTTGGCATGTTGGGAGATCTCCCTTGAAATTACTCCTCCCCAGCATTTCATATACCAACCAGCTTTTCAAATGGCACAGCATGGCCCGCATTTCTCACAGGTTTTCGTGGCGCCGCAGTAGAAAACTTGTGCGAAGTGCGGGCTAGACGTTCACCGCGAATTGGCGCAAGAATCCTGGAATTCTCCGGCGCAACTCGGTCGATGAAAACCGCCTCAGAATCCAACGTCTGGCCCCTCTGACGGCTGACGGCTGACCGCTGACGGCTATTCCTCGAACTGCACTGTGATATTCTATCGACATGAAGCGCGTCTTTTGTTCCCTTTTGCTGCTCTTGGCTGTCACAGCCACGGCGGCGGATCGGCCTTTATCGCCGGAGCAGTATCTGGCTCATGTGAAGTATCTGGCTTCGGACCGGCTCAAAGGGAGGGGAAACAATCAGCCCGAACTGGAACAGGCTGCCGCCTATGTTGAACGGATTCTTCGCGGGGCCGGCGTGAAGGCATTCCCCTCGCTGAAGGGCTACCGGCAGTTCTTTGAAATTACCGCCGAGATCCAGGTCGGGGGAGCCAGCCGTCTTCGCATCGGCGGGCGAGACTATCGGTTGGACCGGGATTTTTCGCTGTTGTCGTTCTCCGATCAGCAGACCGGGCACGCCGAAGCGGTCTACTGCGGGTACGGGATTGCATCGGCTGATGCCGGCTATGACGATTATAAGGGTAGAAACGTAGCCGGGAAGGTCGCGGTTGTGCTTGACGGATCCCCCGACGTCGCTGGAGTACGAGAACGGGTGACTCCGCATGCCGACCTCATGTCGAAGCTCATGGTTGCCAAGCGCCATGGCGCGGCGGCGGTGATTCTGGTTCGAGAGCCGCGAAAGAGCTTGTCCAAGGCGGCCGAGCGGATGGGAATTCCCGCTTTTGCAGTATCGCCGGACGTCGTTTCCGAAATGTGGGGTGTCCCGACCCAACAGTTGAGCGACCCGCATGCCTCCTTTGCTCCGGTGTCCGTTTCCTGGGATTTGAGGGTCGAAGAGAAGCGAAAAAAAGTGTCTAATGTGGTCGGTTATGTCGCCCCCCGGGGGAAACCGACCGAGTGGATCGTAGTCGGAGCCCATTATGACCACCTCGGATTGGGGGAGAAATTTGCCCTGGATCCCTCAGCGGTGGGGCAGCCGCATCCCGGGGCGGATGACAACGCCAGCGGCACCGCGGGACTTTTGAGCCTGGCCGGCGTGATTGCCGGAGAAACCTCCCGCCTTCACCGTGGAATCATTCTGGTCGCCTTCGCGGGAGAGGAGCTCGGTTTGCTCGGCTCCGCTTATTTTGTCAACAACCTGCCGCCGGAGGTGCAGCGCGTGGTTGCCATGATCAACATGGATATGATCGGGCGGGCCCGGGGGAAGGTCTACGTGAACGGGGTGGGCAGCGCGCGGGAATTCGATGAGCTGGTGAAGGGGCTCAGCGCGCCGCTGAAGGTTGAGCAGCCGCTGCAAATTGAGACGTCTCAGAGTAGCATGGCCGGAAGCGATCACATTTCCTTTACGCAGCATGGAATTCCGTCGCTTTTTTTCTTCTCCGGATTGCACGGCGACTACCATAAGGCAACCGATGAGTGGCACAAGATCGACAGCGCATCGGCGGTGCAGGTGCTGGAGCTGGTGCGCCAGGCTGTCGACAAGCTGGCGACCTCGGCCAGCGTTTTGCACTTTGTCCAGGTTGTGGAGCCGCGCCCGTCAGGCGGCGGGTCCGGCTATGGGGCGTATTTTGGATCCGTTCCCGATTTTGCTCAGGAGGGACCGGGAGTCCGTTTTGCGGATGTGCGGGCCGGAAGCCCGGCTGACAAAGCCGGCATGCGCGCCGGCGATGTCCTGGTGACATTCGACGGACAAACGATTGAGAACCTGTATGACTTCACCTTTGCCCTGCGCCGTCATGCGCCCGGTCAGGCGGTGGAGGTTGAGTATGTTCGCGGCGGCCAGACCGCGAAGGCCGTCGTAACCTTGGAGAAAAGGGAGTAGCCCGCCGTGTCGAAAGTCGCGCGTCGCATGTCGAACTTGCCAAGACTGGCTCTGGTTTGTCTTTTCGCCCTTGCCCCGGTTTCCGGCCAGGTCGGGAAGCAACCCGAGAAGGCCAGGAAGCCGGTTGCTGAAGTCAAACCCGTTCCGCCGCCCAAAACAAAGACTCCGGCGGAAAAGGTTGCCGGCGTTTTGCAGGAGTTCATTGTGCAGGCTGACCTGCGCCAGCAGGGCAAGAACCCGGCCGAAAAAGAGGTGCGCCTCAGCGAGGCGGACTTGAACGCCTATATGCAGGAGGCGGTCAAAACCAAGGCGCGCTATGGGCTCACATCAATCTACATAAAGCTGATCGGCCCGAACTACATCGGTGCGACGACCACGATCGATTTCGGCAAGGTGGAAGTGGACGATCAGAGTCTGGCGGTGCGGATGATTCGGTCCATGCTTTCCGGGGAAAAGATGATCTACGTGGAAGGATCTGTCACCAGCGGTGAGGGCAAGGGCCAGTTCAAACTGGAGAAGGCATATTTGGGTTCGGTCTGGCTGCCGGTTTATTTTATCGAGAAGGTCATCAACTACCTGGGACAGCGCCAGAACCCGCCGATTGACACTTCAGAACCGGTGCCGCTTCCTTACGGGCTGAAAAAAGTGGAAGTGGCTCCGGGCTCCATTCTGTTGCGCGGGTAGTTGTGCAATGCACCGTGGTTGTTCTCAACTGGAATGGGCGGGAGCACCTGCCGGACTGCCTTAAATCGCTGCGCCGCCAGACATTTCGGGATTTCATCGTCCTGCTCGTGGACAACGGCTCCACTGACGGTTCCTCCGAGTGGACGCGCCGGCAGTTTCCCGAGGTCGCGCTGCTGGCGCTGGACCGGAACCTCGGATTTGCCGGGGCCAACAATCGAGCGGTCGACTCGTGCCGCACTCCGTGGACCGCCCTTCTCAACAACGATACGGAGGCAGATCCGGCCTGGCTGGAGTCACTGATGAACGCCGCCGCAAGACATCCGGAGGCGTCATTTTTCGCCAGCCAGATCCGGCTGTTCGACCGGCGGGATTTCCTTGACAGCGCCGGAGACGGCCTCCCCATTGCCGGAGCGGCGTTCAAGGTGGGCCACTTGCAGCCGGCCGGATCTTACTGTGAGGCCCGCTACGTGTTCGGCGCAAGCGCCGCCGCGGCGCTTTACCAGACCTCCATGCTGCGCGAGCTGGGTGGCTTTGATGAGGATTTCTTCTGCATCTACGAAGACGCCGACCTGAATCTCAGGGCCCAGATGGCCGGCTACAAGTGTCTCTATGTGCCCGAGGCTGTTGTCTATCACAAGGTCAACGCGAGTCTGGCTCGCGACCCGACGCAGGCGGTTTTTTATGGACAGCGGAACGGCGAGTGGCTGATCTGGAAAAACATTCCGTCCCCGCTGCTCTGGAAATACCTTCCATGGCGGATTTTTTACTTGCTGGTTTCGGCTCTCTATTTCACCGGCCGGGCTGAACTCGGAACCTTTCTGCGCGCCAAGTGGGCTGCGTGGAAAGGCAGGGAAGCCGTTCTGAGGAAGAGACGCCACGTGCAGCAGCGGAAAAAGGTGAGTAATCAGTATCTGGATTCTCTGCTGGAACATCGCTGGCTGCAGACCCGGCTGGCAGGCAAGTGGGGGGAGGCCAAGGCAAAGCCGCGCAACTGACAACTGGCGGTCAACCGTCAGCGGTCAGCTTTCAGCGGTCAGCTTTCCTGGACGGGCAAGTTGTCGATTATGGCCCGGAAAACGCAATCCGCGGTCGACTTTCAGGAAGCAGGCCGTGTACTTCCCTACGCCGGCTGACTGCCCCGACTGCTGACGGCTGACCGCTGATAGCTGATGGCTACTTGTCAGTTGTCAGTGGCGCCAGTTGTCAGTGGCGGCGGCGGCTCTTAGGGTCGAAACCTGGCAAAGCGTCTCAGATCCCGGTGAGCTTCCCGGAAGACCGGGAAGTCGAAAAAGAGGACTTCAGTGTCGGCTTCAAAGCGGCACTCCAGATCCAGCGCCTCCGAACTCTGAAAGATTTCCCCGGCGGTAATGGGAGAGTTGTGCCGCTGTCGCCTGGATGTATATTGTAAGCGGGCATGTCCCGTGATGAGGTAAAAGGCTAGCGGCTGAGCCATCTTAGCGGGAATGCTGAACCTTTTGCCTTGTTTGAAATGCCAGTGCATGAGGCAAAAGTCCGGCGTTGCCAGAATCTTCTCTATCGCCACCACAGGGGAGTTGAGGGTCGTCTTGACGCCGAGCAAGAACGCCTTCAACTGCTTAAGACGCCAGCCGAAGGTTCGTGCCATCCGGCGCAATTGAC
Organism: Acidobacteriota bacterium; assembly: GCA_016199665.1. GTDB lineage: Bacteria > Acidobacteriota > UBA6911 > JACQSX01 > JACQSX01 > JACQSX01. The sequence goes on from JACQGG010000205.1 coordinate 4,530, forward strand.
ACCGGTTCTCCTCGGAAATTGCAGCCGGCCCGTTTTGTCTCAACAGGACGCAGGCGAGATTATCCAGGTCTCGGAGTGTGCCGTTGTCGAAGCGGCTGAGTTGTTCAAGCAGCTCCAGATCCTCTGCTCTCATCGGGTTTGTTTTCGGACAGTTCGGTCGCAAGCCTGACTTTGGCAGTGTGCCGCAGTTCCAGGCTGGCTCCCGTTTGAGGGTCCGCCTTCGCCGTGGAGTGGATTGAGACAGCCAATGTGCCGCTGTGAGCAAAAAGCTGGTAGGGAGTGCCGGGCGCGATCTGGCTGACTTCTCCGGCGGAAACCCGAAGGCGGACGCAATTGTGCTGATCGCGTAGAATCAGCTCCAGTGAGCCGTGCAGCAGATAGAGGGTCTCAATCATGTCCGACCCTACAAAGCCTTCCATGTCGAAATCTGTCAGGAATAAGACGCTGAAGATCAAGCAATGCCCACTGATGTGAAGATTCGCCAGCGATACCTTCGGCAAGAGGAGATGGGGGGCTCCTCCTCGCAGGAATCGTGCGATCTCCTTGATTTCCCCGCCCGACGCATCTGACCAGCGCTGCAGGTAATCAGGGTTGAATCGCCGCGGCAGAACCGGAAACACTCTGGCTCCGCCGTTCGGAGCGCCCGCCAGGGTCTCCACCAGCGCCGCGATATCCCTGCGATGGGGCGCGCACAACTGGCTCAACTTATTCAGCAACTGCAGCGCGGGTTGCATGATGTCCTGTTTGGCGACAGCGTAGGCAACCTCGACGGAGGGTGGCAATGGATTTTGGATATTCCAAAGTTTTGACGTCCGCGGGTCAAGGTTCAAGGCTCAGGGTTCGGGGCTCAGGGTTCGGGGTTCGGGGATCGGGGATCGGGGTTCGGGGA
>JACQGG010000209.1 GCA_016199665.1 Acidobacteriota bacterium
CACACGCATTATCATGCGGCGGGGCACACGGTAAAAACGCTTGAAGATGTGCCGGAGCTCGCCGGGAGGGATGCCGATTCCCCGGTCGCTGACTCGCACCGCAACGCGTTCGGAATCAGACCTCACAACCTCCACTCGCACGTCCGTCTCCTTGTCGGAGTACTTGATCGCGTTATCCAGCAGGTTGAAGATCGCGGCGCGAAGTTCGTCCGGATCCCCGCGGACCATGGCCCGCCCGCCGCCGCGGCCCGGCGACTCAGCGAAGCGTATCGAATCGCCGGTCAAATGGTAGCGCGTCCGCGTCAGATCCACGCATTCCCGGACCATCTGGCCCAGGTCAAGAGTGGAGGCGTTCAGTTGCCGGCTCCGGTCGCCTGTGCGCCCCGCCCGCAACACTTGTTCCACGGTGCGCAGCAGCCGGTCGGTGTCAGCCAGCATCACACCATAAAACTCCCGGCGGCGCGCCTCGTCCACCGGGCGCGTCTGCAGCGTCTCCAGGTAGAGCCGGATCGAGGCGATCGGGGTCTTCAGTTCATGGGTCACCGCATTGATAAAGCTGTCATGCCGCTCGTTGCGCCGGATTTCGTGGACCAGAAACGCGGTATTGAGGATCAGGCCGGCGATGATGGCCACAAAAAAAATGACGCCCAGAACAAGGAGCGTGACCTGGCGCCAGTTCAGCAGGATCCAGCCGACATTGAGCGTCAGGGCCAGCGCGACCAGGCAGACGCCAAGAACGACGAAGAAGACGACGGAGCGGTGTCTTCCTCCAAAGCGCATGGCCCTATTCATGGCCCTATTTTAGAACGAAGCGGGGCTTGTGGCGTCTGTTTTACTTTGAGGGGTTGCGGCAGCGGCGGGCTGTATGCTGCGAGGACCTCGCCGGGAGCCTTTCACCGCTGACTCTTTTCATAGTCCTGATGATGCGAACTCACGCCGAGGCTGCCTTACCGTCGCCGTTGCGCAGATTGCGCCATCCTGCAGCCTGGCCAGCTTCACCGATCTTGCCAGTCTCAGGATCTGAAGCGCGCGGATGCACCACCAGTTGACATCGATCTCATACCATGCCAAACCGTGCCGCGCCGACGCCGGGTGAGCATGGTGATTGTTATGCCACCCTTCCCCGAATGCAAGCAGCGCGACCCACCAGTTGTTGCGCGAATCGTCGCGCGTGTCAAAGCGACGCTTTCCCCAGATGTGGGTGGCGGAGTTGACCAGCCAAGTCGAGTGCAGTCCAAAGGTCACGCGCAAGAACACACCCCACAGCATCAGTTGCCAGCCCCCAAGCGCCAGCAGCGCCAGGCCAAAGACCGTCAGCGGCGCCCAGTAATAACGATTGATCAGGAAGTGAATCCGGTCGTTCATCAGCTCGGGGGCCCAGCGCTCCAGCACTTCCGGATCATGGTTCATGGCCCGGCCGACAAGGATCCAGCCGACATGGGACCACCAGCGGCCGTCCCTGGGGCTGTGCGGATCGCCCTCGCGGTCGGAACAGGCGTGATGGATGCGATGCGTCGCCACCCAGTTGATCGGTCCGCCCTCCAGGGCCAGTGTTCCGCAGAGCGTGAGGAAATACTCAATGAATTTGGGCACGCTGTAGCCGCGATGCGTCAGCAGGCGGTGGTAGCCCATGCCGATTCCCAGACCCCCGGCCACCCAGTTGAAGAAAAAGGCGATAGCCGCCGCCTTCCAACTCCAGGTAAAGAGGGCTGCGACTGATCCCAAATGAAAAATCACCATGACGGTGTCGGTAATCCAGTTGATCCCGGGCCGTCGTTCATCATCCACTGCAATAGTCTGGCTGTGCATTTGAAACCTTTCCGCAATCGAGGTTGATATGAGTTGCTTTCTTTCCCTGGAGCCAAGATGCGTTGATCCTGACGTCCCGGGATGGGCTCCCAAATGGTAGCAAGCGTTCGCACTCTTGGTTTGTAATAGTTGTGTAATTGTCCAGGGCACATCATGACCGCGCGCGAAGCGGCGAAAGACATTCAATGTCTTGCCCGTTTCGGCGCCAATCCGACGACCGCGGGGAACTGGCGGCCGCGATTCGGGAGGATCCAGGCAAACGTGTTCGCAGGGGGCGACGATGTTGTTTAGATGCAAACACCGGCCCGGCGCGGTAGCATAGAGCGCAAAAGAGGAGTTGGATGGCTGAGAAAATTTCACCGACTTGCCGGAATCGTGCAGGAAGTTGGATGGGTGGGAAAATCCCATCCTGGCAAGATCACGTCAGAATTGATCCGAACCCTTGGACCGGCACTGAAATCAGAAAGGCCATTCTCCATTGGCGTCCCGACTCCACCCGAGTGTGAAGCTCAAGGAAGGCCTAGGCCGCCACATTGCTCTTCGCTCTGCGACGGCGCTGGTCATTGCCAACATTATCGGCTCGGGGATATTCACCTCCACCGGTTTTCAGGCAGAGTCCCTGGGTCATCCCGGTTATATCTTTGTGCTCTGGATCGTCGGAGGTCTGCTCGCCTTCTGCGGGGCGCTCTGCTACGCCGAACTGGGCGCCGCCATGCCGGAGGCGGGAGCCGAATATGTGTACCTGCGTGAGACTTACGGCGGCGTGTTTGGCTTCATGAGCGCCTTCGTCTCGCTTGTGGCCGGTTTTTCGGCGCCAATTGCGTCGGCACTCAAGAGTCTGGTTCGCTACCTGACCTACTTCTTCCCCGTTCTGGCCGGCGAGCCGAAGCTTTGGGACACGGTCAGCGTCAACGACCTGATCGCCATCGGCCTGGTCTGGGTTTTGATCGCGATTCATCTTCGCGGTATTCGCAAGAGTGTCGGCTTTAGCGACGTGGTGACGCTGTTTAAAGTCGCGGGCATTGTCATAATCGTGCTGGCAGCGGCCGGGATGGGTCATGGCAGCCTGGCCAACGTGACCCGGGTGTCGGCGTCATTTCAAGGGTTGACTCGGACGGATCTGTTTACCGCGTTTGGAACATCGCTCATCTTCGTCATGTTCTGCTACTCCGGCTGGAACGCAGCAGCTTACGTGGCCAGCGAGATGAAAAATCCTCAGAGAGACCTGCCTCGCTCGCTGCTGCTTGGAACCGGGATCGTGCTGCTGCTTTACCTGGCGCTGAACGCCGTTTACTTTTATGGCGGCGGGGTTGAAGAGCTGGCCGGAAAGGTCGAAGTGGGACTGGTCGCGTCACGCGCGCTCTTTGGTGGATGGGGTGTGACACTGGTGACTACTGTAATCTGCACTTCCCTGGTGGCCTCCGCCTCGGCCATGACCATCGCTGGACCGAGAGTGTACTACGCGGTTGGGGTTGATTTTCCTGCATTTCGCTTCCTGGCCGGGACCCGCGGCGGCAATGGGGTTCCATCCACCGCAATCTTCCTTCAGGGAATCATCACGTCAGTGCTTGTCGTGTCGGGCCGGGTCGACCAGATCCAGCAGTATACGGGCTTCACGCTGCTGCTTTTCGCCTGCCTGGCAGTTTCCTGCGTCATTGTGCTGCGGCGGCGGGCGCCTCACCTGAAGCGCCCCTTCCGCACCTGGGGCTATCCGATTACGCCGCTGCTGTTCCTTGGGGTGTCCGCCTGGATGATGTTCTGGGCTTTCCGGGGACGGCCGGCTGAATCAACGCTATCCCTGCTGACCGTTCTTCTGGGAGGTTTGATCTTCCTCATCAGCGCGGCACGCAGAACCGGAGGAGCGGACTCGAGCAAAATCCAGTGAACCCGGGGGGCCCGCAGCGGCGGATCCGATAAACAGCAGCGGCCTATACCGCCCCCACGAATGCGGGCACCGGCTGCTGAACGTTGAACCTCCGACGGCGGTTTAACCTTGTCCCAGTGCCGGGACTCGGTAAACCCTGCTAAGATTTCCGCCGGGTTAACCGATGACGCCGCACTATCGTGCTCATTTTCTACTGATTCTGCCGGCCGGGATTTCATTGCTGGCGGCCCTGTGGGCCGGACTGTCAAGGCTCGGCTGGGAGATTCCGCTGCCAAGCTTCAGCCTGCCTTCCCAGCACGGTCCGCTCATGGTCAGTGGGTTCGTCGCCACGCTGGTCGGCCTGGAAAGGGCCGCGGCGCTGCGCTGGCGCTGGGCGTACCTGGCGCCCGTTTCTTCGGGAGCCGGGGGACTCCTGCTGCTTGCAGGCGTCTCAAACGATGTCGCACAGGGGCTGGCGCTGGCGGGCAGTCTGGTACTGGTCGCGATCTTCGCCATGCTTTTACAGCGACAGCCCTCCCTGTTCGTTGCGGCCATGGGAGCAGGAGCAATGCTGCTGGTTATCGGACATCTCTTGTGGCATCCCGGCCAGCCGCTGTATGAGAGTCAGGTCATTCCCTGGTGGGTGGGTTTTCTGGTGCTGACCATTGCCGGAGAAAGACTGGAGCTGTCGCGGATCCTGGGGTTGGGGCGGGTCAAGCAGGCCGGCTTTGTCGCTGCCATCGGAGTTCTTGTCTCAGGCGCGGCGCTTTCCCTTCTTGTCCGGGATGCGGGAATCCGGCTTGCCGGCGCCGGCCTGGTCGCAGCCGCGCTTTGGCTGCTCCGCTATGACATCGTCTGGCGGAATGCGCGTCTGGGCGGCCTTTCGCGCTACATGGCCCTGTCGTTGATTGCCGGATACTTCTGGCTGGCCGCGGGAGGTGTGTTGTGGCTGGTTTTTGCGCATCGCTTTATTCCCGGGCCGGAATACGATGCAATGCTGCATTCGGTTTTTATCGGTTTCGTCTTTTCCATGATCATGGGTCATGCCCCGATCATTCTCCCCGGCGTTCTTGGCGTCCTCCTTCCGTTCCGGCTGGAGTTTTACAGTCATCTGGGGCTACTGCACTTTTCACTGCTGCTGCGGATTGCCGGCGGCCTCGCAGGCTGGATTCCGGCTCAGCGCTGGGGTGGGGTCTTCAACGTGGCCGCGGTGCTCCTGTTCCTGCTGAACAACGCGCGGGCTGCCCGATCAGCGCCGGCCGAACCCCGCAGCACGAAAAAATCGTGAAGAAAACCCGCAGGCAATCAGTAGCCTTCGCGGCTCGGATTGTCCAGGTCTTCAATCGGGCGGGGCAGGATGACAAAGAGCAGGCAGCCCTCTTTGGAGGCCGGCCGGTGAACGCTTCCGGGACTGTGGTAAACATAAGTGCCGGCGCCGTAGGTCCTTCCCCCCTCCTCCAGACTTCCTTCCAACACCAGATACTGCTCCCCCAGGGGGTGACGGTGGGTCCCGTAACGAGCTCCCGGGTCAAACTTCAGAAGAACTGAGGACTGGCCTGTCGCAGGATCAAAGTAGAGTTTTTTCCAGCGCACGCCAGAGTACGGACTGTCGCGCCAGGGCAAGGATTCCATCTTGACATAAAGGCTCTCGGTTTCCATGGGGGATAATATACCTCAAGCCGGCGCAAGCCGGCAGCATGGGGCAAATCGCTACCTGAGTTGGTCAAAAGCCGCAGTGTTCGCCTTGCCAGAGCCGCATGCCCCGAAGCCTCCGCCGTTATTGAATCTTGCGCAAGATCCAGCCACGCCCCCTCGGCCGGATTTCTCGCGTACTTTCGCGGAGAGGCGGCAGCCTTGGACGTCGCGAGGGGGCCGCCGCCCTGCCGCCGCAGGCCTCCTCCCGGCGCGGTTGGCCGTGCCCCGCCACATGGTCTTGAAATTGCGAAGCTCAAGGCAGGAGCCGTGGGGAACTTTTGGCTCCAGCGGGATTGAATTTGAGCGGTGACATCTGATGTCGGAAAACCAGGGAAGAAGATTCAAGCGGATCTCAAACTCACTCCAAGCTCCCGTTGCATTCTTGATGAGCTGCCGGCATTCCCTGCGCGGCCGACTCATCCTGGCGGGTCTCTTGATCGAGTGCGTGATCGTGATCAACGCGCTGCTGCTGATTCTTGCACATCATTGGGCGCCAGGAATCACGCTGCTCCTTGCCGCCCTGGCGGGGGCCATCGTCACCCTGCACACAGATCGGCGATTGCGCGGCAACGTAGTCAAACTCATTGAGGCCACCTCGCATATTCCCGATGACGCCGGCGAACTGAAGACGGAAATTGATACCGGGGATCAACTGGAGATCCTGGGAAAGCGCTTCAACGCCATGGCGGAAGCCATTCGCCTGCGGCAGACTGAGAACCTGCGGATGCAGGCGCAACTGAACCAGCAGGCTCTGAGGCTGGAATCAGAAGTGGCTTCCCGCACCCGGGAACTGGCCGAAGAAGGCGCAAAGCTGAACGCGATGATCAATGCGATTCCGGCCGGCTTGATTATCCTGGATTCCAACCACAGGATTCTGTGGGCCAATCGCGTCGTGGAGCAGTGGCGCCACCCCCTCCCCCAGATGCTGGGAGGGACGTGCCATGAAACAATCTGGGCAGACAGACACCGATGCCGGGATTGTCCAACAGAACGCGCTCTTCAGACCGGCAAGGTCGAAGCGAGCGAGAAGTCGGCGTCAGACGACAACGGCGAGAAAAAATACTTTCAAATTATTTCGTCTCCGATGAGGAATCCCCAGGGGAGCGTCACCGGCGTGGTGGAACTGGTGCAGGATGTCACCCACTCCAAGAAACTGCAGGCGCACCTGGTCCAGACCGGCAAGATGGCGGCGATCGGGCAGCTCGCGGCCGGCGTTGCCCATGAAATCAACAATCCAATGGGCATCATCCTGGGAAAGGCGGATTTGATGCTCTCCAGCTACGCATCTATCCTGCCGCAAAAGGCGATTTCCGACTTGCAGACGATCCAGCGCCATAGCCATCGGATCACAGGCATTACACGCGGCCTGCTGCAGTTGTCGCGGCGCGGTAGGGGAGATTGGAGGCAGGTGAACTTGAACGAGCTGGTACGGGAAACTCTCCCCTTGGTTGAACATCAGTTTCTATCCGGGAGGAGCCGGCTGAAACTGTCCCTGCAGCCCGAACTTCCTCCGATTTCCGGTGATCCGGGCCAGTTGCAGGAAGTGCTGGTTAATCTGGTCCAGAACGCAATGGATGCCATGCGGCAAGACGGCGGCGAGGTGGAAATTGCAACTCGTTGCCGATCCTCTCCGGGGAAGGATCGGGAGAATGGATCGGTCGCCCTGTTAGTCAGGGACGCCGGAATCGGGATTCCGGGGACGATCCGCAACCGCATCTTTGATCCGTTCTTTACAACAAAACCCGTGGGAAAAGGAACGGGGCTGGGACTGTCCATCGTGAGTGGAATCATCCGGGACCATGGGGGTGAAATACGAGTAGAAAGCGAGACGGGAAAGGGGACAACGTTTGAGATAATCTTCCCTCACAAATTTTCTGCTGCGGCTGCCGATCCCGGCTAGAAGGACCGCAAAACTGCATGAAGACTCCGAAGGCCAGCATTCTGGTTATTGACGACGAACCGGACATGCTGGAGGTGTGCCGGGAAACACTGCTTGAACCCGCGTATCGAACCGAAACGGAGACCTCGGCTCTGAAGGCTTTGGAGCGGCTCCGGGAAAAGTCTTTTGACCTTCTTGTCGTGGACCTCCGCATGCCCGATATGGATGGAATCCAGTTGCTGCGCCGGGCCAGACAATATGATCCCGATATCCTGGGTCTGATCATCACGGGCCATCCCACCATTGACACCGCCGTTGAAGCAGTCAAGCAGGGAGCATTCGACTATCTTGCAAAGCCTTTCACCCCGGACCAGCTCCGGACTGCCGTGGGGAAGGCGCTGGCACAAAGGCGAGTCTATGAGGAGAACCGGGCGCTGCGCAAGCAGCTGCAGCGCTCGTACGAAGTCTCCGACGTCGTGGGGCAGAGCGAAGCGATCGGAGAACTTCTGGGTCTGGTTCGAAAGATCGGGCCCACGGACACCAACGTGTTGCTGCTGGGTGAAAGCGGAACTGGAAAGGAACTCATCGCGCGGTGCATTCATTGGCAGAGCTTGAGAAGAGAATATCCCATGGTCCCGATCGACTGCGCCGCCCTGCCCGAAACACTGGCGGAAGCGGAATTGTTTGGATATGAAAAGGGCGCCTTCACAGGGGCGGCGGCGCGAACTCCGGGCCTGCTCGAAATTGCCAATAATGGCACCTTCTTTCTGGACGAAGTCTGTGAATTGCCCCCCAACCTGCAGGTCAAGCTGCTTCGGGTGCTGCAGGAGCGGCAAATTCGTCGCGTGGGAGGACGTCGCCAGATTGACGTCGATATTCGGGTCATTGCCGCGACCAATCGCGATCTGAATGAAGCTGTGGCCCAGGGCGTTTTTCGAGAGGATCTTTTTTATCGCCTGAACACGATCACAATTCGTATCCCGCCGCTGCGCGAGCGTGCCGAAGACATTCCGCTCCTGGTCAACCACTTCATCAGAAAATTTGAGCACCCCTGCCGAAAAGATGTTAAAGGAATCACCCCTCAGGCGCTCGATCTCCTTTGCCGGTACCCCTGGCCTGGAAACGTGCGCGAGTTGTCCAACGTCGTGGAGCGGGCGCTGACTCTGATCCAGGCCCCCTACCTGGATGTTTGCGACCTTCCGCGTGAAATGGCCGTCACCGTGGGCGGCCAGCCCGCCCCGCTTCAGGATCATTCCTCCTTTGCCGCCGCCAAGCGTGAAGCGATCCGATTTTTTGAGGAAGAATTCCTGGACAAACTGCTTTCGCAATGTTCTGGAAACGTCAGCCGGGCGGCCCGTGAAGCAAACCTGACGCGCTCCTCCCTGCAGAGATTGCTTCGCCGCCACGGTTTGAAGACGCAAAAGATCCGAGTTCCGCCGCTTCAATAACGCGGCATGCCGCAATAATGCGGCATCTCCGCCTCCCGGGTTTTAGACTCCCTTCCGGCCCGCCAGCTCAACGATGGCCGGCGAAATGTCTCCTGAAAAGGGATGCCTCGAAAATGAAGCACCCCCTGGGATTGCTTTCGTCGCGCCATCCATGTTAAGTAATTGATAGTTTTGAAGATAAGTCCAAATCTCTTGAATTGGCAGCGCACTTGCAACGGGAGGGTTGGAAAAGCTTATATGGTTGCATTGAACCCGCTCGATATTGTGCTGGTGGCCCCTGATTCCGCTCTCTTTGCGGGTCTGGTCACAAGCCTCAGGGCGGCCAACCACCGCATCTGGGAGATGGGGGACTGCGGATCAGCCCTGGCTTTTCTGTTGGAGAATGATGCCGATGTCGTCATCGTAGACAGCGCCCTCAAGGGGATTCGAGGTTTGGAAATTGTGCCCCTGCTGAGAAAAATCCGTCCGCGAGCCCGCGTCATCACCGTCGTCGATGAAGGTTCAATCTCTGACCTTCGCCAGATTCTGGACTCGGGGATCTACTGTCACTCCTTCAAGCCATTTGACCAGGATCGGATCCTGGAAGCCATTTGCCGAGCCCGTAAAGATGAGGACTTGACCTCGGAGGGGTCCAAAAATGTTTGAAGACTGGGTCACAAACAGGGTTATAGGAAGAGCCGTTTTGGGGTTGCGGCTGTTCTGCGCAGTTGTCTTTTTCATGTTGAGCACGGGCAGCGCCGCCGGCGCCGCACAGGCTTCACAAGCCCAGGACGAATCCCAGTATGTGGGAAGCGAGGCCTGCAAGACTTGCCATGAACCGAGCTTTCAGAGCTGGAAAGACACAGCCATGGGCAAGGCGTTTTTGGACCATCCACAGAGCCCGTTGGAACGGAGAGGCTGTGAATCATGTCATGGACCCGGCCGCGCTCACGTTGAAGGCGGGGGGGGATCAGCCACCATCATCGGTTTTGGCAAGACTTCCGGGCAGCCAGCACAAGAGCTCAACGCCCGGTGTTTGCAGTGCCACGAAAAGGGAATGCGCTTGTTCTGGAAAGGGAGCACGCACGAGTCGCGCGGCTTGACCTGCGTGACGTGCCACCAGGTGATGCAGCCGAACGTACCCCCTCTCCGTTTTGCTGAGCCTCTGACGGGGAACAGGCAGTTCGTAAAGCAAACGCAGATGGAAGTCTGCTTCCAATGCCACAAGCTGCGTCGCGCACAGGTGCAGCGCTCCTCGCACATGCCGTTTCGTGAAGGGAAGATCACCTGCTCAAACTGCCATAACCCGCATGGGACTCCCAACCCGGCCCTGCTGAAGGAAAGCACGGTAAACGAGAACTGTTACCAGTGTCATGCGGAACGGCGCGGCCCGTTCCTGTGGGAGCATCCCCCAGTGATGGAAAACTGCACCAATTGCCATGAAGCGCACGGTTCCAGCCGCCCGCAACTGCTGAAAGCGAGCATGCCCCGGCTCTGCAACCAGTGCCACAATGAGTCCAGGCATCCGACGACTCCTCAGTTGGCCACTACACGGTTCGCGTTCAACCGAGGCTGTACCAACTGCCATTCCATGATCCACGGCTCCAACCATCCGTCTGGAGTCCGCTTCCAGCGATAAGGGGGAAAGCGAGCGCTGCAGGACTCTTGACGCAATGAAGCCGTCGCATACGAGCTAATACGGAGGTTCCATGAGAACGAAATTGCTGTGGTGGTTCTTAGGTGTTGCCGTCCTGTCGGTCTTCTTCCTCCCTGAGAAGGCGTTCGCCCAGGATGTAGAGCGGAAGAAGGGGCACGTCGAGTTTGGCGTTCGGCAGTTGTACGGAGAGCGGGCATCCGCTAAGTTCACAGAGTATCGCCACATTCCCCAGGGATTTTTTGTCCAGCATTTTGGGTTGGATTTGGATGACTTGCTGAACAACTCGTTTTTCGCCAACTTTCAGGGGCGCGAGACTCTGGAGCGGGATCAGAATTATCTACTGGATCTCGGCAAGTACCGCAAGTATCAGTTTCAGTTCCGATGGGACCAAACGCCCCACCTTTTCACCACTACGGGGAAAAGCTTCTTTCTGGAACCAAGCGCCGGTGTGTTCACCGTTCCGGGTCCGCTGCGCAGTCTTTTAGTCCCGCCGCCGCCGCCCGCTCCGGCGCAGACGACACAGCAGCGTCAAGTTTTGCTGCAGGACGCGCTGCAGGACGCGCGGCTGCTGGATCTCTCACTCCGGCGGGACATCGGTTCCGGAACTTTCACTTACGTGCCCGCACCCCACTGGGACCTGGGGCTGCAGTACTCAAGGGAGAAGCAGGTCGGGCACCGGCCCTTTGGAACGACGATGTACTTCGGCTTTGTCAATGAACTTCCCGAGCCGATCAACTACATGACCCACAAGGTCAAACTGGGCACGGAGTATGGAAGCGAGACCGGGGGGTTCCAGCTTGACTACTCCAGCTCCATCTTTAATAACCGAGTCAGCACGCTGGTGTGGGACAACCCTTTTCGGAATGTTGATGCTGTGGATAATCCATCGCGGGGACGACTGGACCTGTATCCGGACAATTCCGCTCACAAGTTCAGCTTTGCCGGCGCTGCGAATATGCCTTACTCGACGCGCTTGATGGCCAGCATTGCTCCCGGCTGGATGCGGCAGAATGATGCTTTTTTGCCCTTCACGACCAACACGGCAATCCCCGTCTGTCCCTCCAATTATGCATTTCCAGCGCTTCCGCGCCCTGCCGCTTCTCTCTGTGTTCCCAGCGGCCTTCCTGCCAGCGACCTCGATGGCAGGAAACAGACGCTGGCCATGAACTTCAAGCTTGCCAGCCGCGGAATTTCTGCCCTGCCGCTCAGTGTCAGCTATCGCTCCTACGACTACAATAACGACAGTCGTAGTCTTATCTTCAACGATTACGTCGCTTCTGATATGCACGTGTCCGGCATGGCACGCAGGAATCTCCCATTCGGCTACAGTCGAAAGAACCTGGGATTGGACGCCGGGCTGGAATTTCTCAAGAACTCTTCAGTGGCGTTCCTCTACCAGTGGGAGCGGCTCGACCGCGAGCATCGGGACCTGGAGCAAGCAGACGAGCACACCGTGGGCTTCAAATTCGACTTCAATGCTCTGGATTGGCTGCTTCTGAAAGCTTCATACCGGCATTCCGACCGGGATGCCGAACACTATGAGGCGGACGAGGAATCTTTCCCGATCGGCGAAGGCCCGTTCGGTATGGGTCAGATCCACGAACTGCGGAAGTTGGACGAAGCCGCCAGGAAACGCCATCGGGCCGAGGTTGTGCTCCAAATGGATCCATCAGAAACCTATGGCTTCGCCGCTTCCTATGGAACAACGCAGGATGACTTCGCCGAATCTCTTTATGGATTGCAAAAGGATATCAACTACAACTACACATTCGAGTTTACGTTCAACCCGCATCGTGCGGTATCCCTCTTTGCCGAGTATACGCGAGAGAAGTACAAGTATCGGCAACGCTCCCGGCAGCGCACCCCTGCCAGCGCGACTGCCGCGGCAAACGACAGCGCCAATAACGACTGGGAAAGCGTTCGGCGCGACCTGGTTGATAACTGGGCTGTGGGATGGGACGGAAACGTCGCTGAAAAGGCAATCTTTAGCGCGTTCTACAGTCTCTCTGCGGCAAAGAATCGCGTTTCGACCCTGGCTCTGGGAAATCCCAGGCTCCCTGGCTTTCTTGTGACGACCGCTCAGGATTACCCGGATACAAGCAATCGCTGGCATCAGGTCGTTGCCTCCTTTAAGTTCCCCTTAGGCAGAGGCTTCTCCCCCAAACTGGAATACCGGTACGAGAGATATGATCGGATAGACTTCGCACTCGAGAGCGTAGTCCAGTACAACATCCTTGACGTGTCACTGGTTAATTCCATCTTCCTCGGAGTGGGAGCGGACATTCCCGGATACCGGGCGCACAACATTGCCGTATCGCTGGAATACGATTTCTGACAAGGTTGCCATTCTCACGCGGGCGGCCCAGGCGGCTGCCCTGCGCTTGTTAACCTAATATCCCCGAGTATGACCGTGAGGGTCGAGCCGGTCAGGGTCTGTCCACCCGACGACCCAGGGTCCGCTGGATTTCCATTCCTGTTGACGGGACCGTACGAATTGATAGACTACCGCTATTGGAATATTGCCGGAGGAGCATGGATCGTCTCCAACCGCGGCCTGCGGGTTTTTGCGCGTTGCCAGCGCGGAATTTATTGACACTGTTAACGACTTTGCAGAAGACTCGCGGGCTATTGCCGGACCGCCCCATTGGCTGGCGGCTTGCCGCGCTGCCAGGAGATGGGGGGCCATTCCGGGGGTCTGTGGCGCCAATTTTTGAAGACACACTTTCTTAGGAGAAAGACGATGAGCAGAGAAAATCCTTTAAAGCTTGCAAGGTGCGGATTTTTCTTCGTATTCGCTTTGCTCATGGCGGCGTCGCCGGCGCAGGCGCAAACAACGGCCTCAATCCAGGGCGCCGTGGCCGACGAGACGGGCGCAGTTGTTCCCGGAGTCACAATTAGCGTCCAGAACACGGAGACCGGCCGCGGTCACGAGGCTCTTTCCAACGACCAGGGAGTGTACCGGGTCGTGGGCCTGCCGGCCGGGCGGTACCAGCTCAAAGCCTCGCTGGCGGGATTCAGGACAGTCACTCGCGAGGGAATCCAGCTAACGGTGGGACAGGAGGCGACAGTCAACCTAAAGTTGCCCGTGGGGGAAATCACCGAGGAGCTGACCGTGCGGGGAGAAGCCCCCATCATCGAGACGACCGTGTCGTCCGTGTCGGGCGTGATCGACACGCGGCAGATGACCGAGCTGCCCCTGGATGGCCGCGACTTCACCAAGCTTTCCTTGCTGGAAACCGGAACGGTCAATGTGCGGACGACCACGCAGGGTTCAACGAAAGGCTACGGCACGCGGGTCTCGGTAACCGGTTCGCGGCCGGAGCAAACGGGCTATCTGCTGGACGGGACCGACATCAATGGGTTTCTGAACTTCCAGGTGCCCGGCAGCGCGGCCGGCGTCATTCTGGGGGTGGACGCGGTTCGTGAGTTCCGGGTCGAGGTCAGCAATTTCTCCGCCGAATACGGGAGATCCGCCGGCGGGGTTTTCAACATGGTCAGCAAAAGCGGCACCAATCAACTCCATGGCACGCTGTTTGAATTTCACCGGAACGACAATCTGGATGCGCGGAACTTTTTTGCCATACCGGACAAGGCCGAATTCAAGCGCAATCAATTTGGATTCAGCCTGGGCGGGCCGATCGTCAAAGACCATACTTTTTTCTTTGCCAATTATGAAGGGCTGCGGGAGAGAAGGGGAGTTCCGCTGGCCGGTTTTGTCCCGGATGACAATGCGCGCCAGGGTATTCTGCCGACCGGCCGGTTTTCGATACCGCCAAGCGTCCGTCTCGTGATGGAGGAGTTGTATCCGCGCGCGAATGGCCCGGGTATCGGAGGAGGAGTCGCTCGATTCTTTGGTTCGACCAGCCAGACCATCGACGAGGATTTCCTTGTGGTCAAAGCGGACCATAATTTTTCAGAGCGGAGCCGATTTTTTGCCCGATACAACCTGGATACCGCCGATCTGCTCCGGCCGCAGGAACTGCCAAATTTCGCCGACGTCGAGTCCACTCGGACCCAATACCTCACCCTGGAGGAAAGTCATAACTTTTCAACCAGCTTCTTGAACGTAGCGCGCTTTGCCTACAATCGCACCCGGGCGCTGGGGGATGGCACTGCATTACACCCGATTTCCGTCACGTTCCGCCCCGGCCAGCCGTTATCGTTCAGGGGAATCCAGGTGGGGGGTCTTTCCAACACGGGAGGCAGAATCGATCCCAAGTGGGGAGTCCAAAATCTGTTTCAATACACGGATCAAGCCTACTACAACCGCGGCAGGCACGCCCTCAAGTTCGGCGTCAATGTCGAGAGAATCCAGTTTAACGACGATTCCCAGCGCCTGGGGACTTTCAATTTCTCAAGCCTGGAGTCTTTTCTGCAGGCGCAGGCCCGGAACTTGAATGCCGCACAACTGTCCACACTGAATTCCAGGTGGGCGTATCGACAGGCGCTCTTCGGAACCTACCTCCAGGATGATGTTCGTTTCTCGCCCCAGCTCACGTTCAATCTCGGTCTTCGTTACGAATTCTACACGGTCCCCCGCGAACTGGCCGGGAAACTGGCCAACCTCCGCGACCTGCTGAATGACAAATCGACCACGGTAGGGGATCCATTTTGGAGGAATCCAAGTTTGAAGAACTTTGCGCCGCGGGCGGGTGTGGCGTGGAATCCCGGAGGAAGCGGGAAAATGGTGGTGCGGGCGGGTTACGGGATATTTTTCCAGTCAATGACCCCCTCCACGTACCGCAGCAACGGCGCGCGAAACGCGCCCTTTTGGCTTGTAATGAATTTGAACAATCCTCCGGCCGATCTGTTCCCTGACATTAACAAGATAGCCGAGAGGGAACGGGCCCGGAGCCAGTTTTCCACTGAAATAGGCGCCATCCAGTTCAACCTGAACAGCTCCTATGAGCAGAAATTCAACTTCACAATTTCCAGAGAAATTTTCGCCGACATGGCGATCACGGCGGGTTACCTGGGAGGCCGCGGCATACACCTTCTAACCCTGAACAAGGACAACGTGGCGCGGGCCGCGGTGGTCAACGGACGGTGGGTGATCCCGCCGGGAGCCGGAAGAAAAAACCCGAATCTTGACGAAGTGACTTACGTTCGATCAAACGGCCAGTCCTATTACAATGGGTTTCAGCTCAAGCTGGACCGCCGTTTCAGCCGCGGGCTGCAAATGAGGGCTTCGTACACCCTGTCGAAGACGATCGATTTCAGCACGACTTCAATCGGCGGGACCGATTTCGGTGAACAGGGAAATCCGCAGGTGTCGGATAATCCCTCAGGGGATCGAAGTCTCTCCAAGCTTCACAGCAGTCAAAGTTTTGCTCTTTCCTGGGTCTATGAATTCCCCGGGACGGCTGCCCTGTCCGGATTGGCAGGAAGGATTCTCGGCGGCTGGAAACTCAACGGCATCTGGTCGGCGAATTCGGGAACGCCCTTTTCGGCGAATCTGAATTTTGACAACGCTGCGGATCTGGGGGAGGGCACCAATCAACGTCCGGACTTGGTCTCCGGCCGGAAGAATAATCCGATCAACCCGGACAATCCGGATCAGTACTTTGATCCATCGGCGTTTGTGGCGCCTCCGCCCCGGACCTATGGCAACCTTGGCAGAAACACATTAATCGGACCGGGCTATGCCAATCTGGATCTGGGGGTGGCAAAGGATTTCGCGCTGGCACGGCTGGGTGAAAGCGCTGCCCTTCAATTTCGTACGGAATTTTTCAACATCCTGAACCGCGCCCAGTTTGCAAACCCGGGGAGCGGCAATCTGCGAGTCTTCAGCACGCCGACCCGGGTGATCCCAACCGCCGGCAAGATCACCAGCACGGCGGCAACCAATCGCGAGGTCCAGTTTGGGCTCAAACTCATCTGGTGAAAAAGGGGAAACCGACATGGTGGCACGCAGGTTGTTGAGGTTGCGCTCCCTGGCGGCTGGCTTTGTCGCTCTGGCCCTGATCAGTTCCACCTGGGGCCAGGTGCAGGACAAGCCGGAGAAGAAAGTAATTCGCTTTGCCAGCGCCGGCACCGGCTGGGGCGGATTTCTCAAGATCAGTCTCTGGCTGGCGGATAACCTGCTCAAACGAGATACGACTCTCAGCCTGTGGGTCAACTACGCGTATACGACCGGAAGAGGATTCCGCGACAACTTGCTGATGCTGGCCGACGGGCAGGCCGAGGTTGCGGTGGTCAATTCTCATGGCTTGGCGTCGATGGCGTCGCGCGGTCGAGGTCTTTTCGAGCGCCCGGTGCCGCTTCGTGCCATCGCCGCTCTCCCTCAAGGCGAATCCTGGTGTATGTTTGGAGTGGATGCCAGCCTGGGGATCAAGTCCTTTGCTGACCTGAGGGAAAAGAAGGTTCCGCTGAAGTTCGCGACGGGTTACCGGGGCGAGCTAATCAATTTCATGGCGCATGAAGTGTTGAGGCGGCATGGAATTGATCCTGAGGAGCTGAAGCGGCGCGGGGGCGAATTTCTCGAAGGCTTTCCCCGAGTCACCGGAACCCAGATCAGCTCGGGCCAGGCCAACGCGTTCTTTCAGGAGGGGGCATCGCGCAGTTCCTATGGAAGCGGCCGCCCGATGGCGTTCCTGGGCCTTGAACCGGAGGTCGCAAAGCAATTTGAAGACGAGTTCGGGTGGAAATCCGTGACCCTTCCTCCAAACACTTTGGCCGGCCAGAAAGACCCGATACTGGTTCTTGATTTTTCGGATTGGCTTATTTGTGTTCGCGAAGACATGAGTGAAGATCTGGCCTATCGTCTCGCGCAGACTGTTGTCGAGGAGATTAAGGGTTTGGAACAGAACGCCTTGAGCAATGCGCCGGGGCTGACGGGCTCCATAGGAGTGGATTTCCCAGTTGACCCCCGCAAGGTGGGTAAAACTTCCATTCCTCTCCATCCGGGGGCAGCGCGCTACTACAAAGAAAAGGGCCTTCTTTAGATTGATAGCGGCGGATTGAAAAGGCTTGCAAGTTTGTCCAGAAACTCATCGAATCGATCGGTAGATGACAACTCCGGAATTCTATTCGGCAGGTAATAACTCTGGTGCGCCTTGCGCGCAGTCTTGATCAGGAGGTAAATCGATGCTGGACCCAGGGAAATGCGCAGTCGGGTGGTTGAGCCTATTACTTTTAGGATTTGTCGGGTGGGCGAGAGGGCAGCAGGATGTTCCCCCTGACCTCCTCGCTCTCAGCTATCCGGATATGGTCCTCTACAACGGCAAAGTTCTGACCGTAGACGAGAAGTTTTCCATCGCCGAGGCTCTGGCGGTCCGCGACGGCAAGATTCTGGCGGTGGGGACCACGGACCGAATTTTGAAGATGGCGGGTCCGAAAACGGACCGCGTGGACCTCCAGGGAAGCACCGTGACCCCCGGGTTTATCGATGCCCACTCCGGCCAGTTCCTGGGAGCGCACCGGGCCTGGGGACCGGACTGGCTCCCGAATTTCAGCCAGATGACCTTTGAGAAGCTGGACGACGGATTGCGGATGATCAAGGCTGAAGTGGAGAAAGCCCGGCCCGGGGAGTGGGTGTTTGTCAATCCCTTCCGGACCGCGGCCTCCTACCAGCTCAACCGGGCGCTGCTGGACTCCATTGCTCCCAACAATCCGCTCATGGTGACGCTGGACAATACCACGGGAATGCTCAACAGCAAGGCAATCAGCTACATTCCGCCGGACATCACGACCGGCATTTACCGGGATGAAAAAGGGGAGCCCACCGGAAGGATCAGCGGGTGGGCCTATGGAGTTTTGACCTATGAAGTCATTCCCTGGCCCGAGGGAAAGGCGTTTGAGGACATCGTCCAGCGGCAGAAAGATATCCTTCAGAAGATCAACAGAATGGGAGTCACTTCCATCGGATATAGAATGACAGGACTCGCAACCACAATATTGAAGACGCTCTATGACCGGGGAGAACTTCCCCTGCGGATTCGCGTCACCAGCGAGATTGTTCGCCTGAACCAGCACGCGGAAAGATATCTCAAGAGAATCGGCAATTTGATGGGAGTGGGCAACGAGTGGTTCAAGATCGCGGGAGCAACGATCAGTTCTTTTGACCCGAACCCCGAAACGGGCGGCATGTTTGTCCGAAAGCCCAGAAAGAATATCCTTCCCTGGGAAGCCTGGGGACCCTACGGCCAAAACAAGCTCAAGGAATCCGTCGAGCCGAATTCGGGGAAGGACTGGCACGAATACAGCGATTACCGGAATGCCCTGCTGCTGGGCAAGTATGGCTGGAACGTCACCGATATGCACATCCAGGGTGACGCGGGAGTGGAACTGGCCCTGGAAATCTTCGACAAGATCGGCAAGGAGACGCCGGTGAAGGGAAAACGCTACGGAATGGTCCATGGGCTCATGCGGCCTCAGGACCTGGTCAACCGGCTGGCCGGCTACGAGTCTCAACTATCCATGGCCCCCAGTCTCTTCAGGGGCGAACAGGCCACCCAACTTCAATCGTGGTACGGAGCCGACGAAGTCGCGGGAATGCTGCCCGTCCGGGACCTGATTGACTCGGGCCTGAAGCCGATCCTGGAGGTCACCAACAGCGCAGGCTTTGTCACTCGAGCGGCGGCTGGACCGACGCAGGAGACCTCGTCGCGACGCACTCGAGAACCCTCCTATCAGCTATATCTGGAATCGATGCAGGCGTTTATTACGCGCAAAAATGCCACCACCGGAAAAATCTGGGGGCCGAATCAGAAGATCAGCCGCGAAGAAGCTCTCAGAATGGCCACGTCGTGGGCTTCTCGATTTTATTTTGATGACAAAATCATGGGGACCGTCGAGCCCGGGAAGCTGGCTGACTTGGTCATTCTCGGCGGAGATTTCTTGGCCGTCCCGGAGGAAGAAATCTCTAAGATCCCGGTCCTGAAGGTGATCGTGGGGGGACGAGTCACCTACGAGAAAAAGTAGCGGCGAAGGCCTTCGCAGGAATCTGTGTGAAAATGCGAGCCGCGGGCTTCAGAATCCATCAATCTGCAAGCCGATGTTGTTTGATCTTCGATCCTGGTCAATGCATGTAGAAAAAGCAGGAGACCACCGGCTCGGTTTCGACGATTGCAATGTCTTCAACCTCTGAACGGACCACCGTGTCCTGACCCTGCACCGATCTGGCCGTCGCCTCCGCCTCGATCTTCACGGTAGATCCTATTTTCGCATCCGCCTTGACCTTCAAATCGATGGAAGCGACCACGCCGTCCGGAAGACTGCCCGACGGGCCCGCCTGCAATTCGATCTCTGAAGGATTCCCGGGTTCCGCCTTGAACTTCACCCCGTTCATTTCCGCGGAAAGTCCCAACTTCGCTCCGCCATACTCAAGCTCCGGCGGCAGCTTAACCCGCGCTTTCAAACTGGCCAGGTTCTCCTGATCCTTGGAGAGGACAAGCGCCACATTAACTTCCTTAGTCGGCACGCCGGTGCCGCCCGTCCACCTTAAAACAACCTCTGCCTGGGTCAAGCCGCCGGCCAGAAATATAAATAAAAATAAAATCCTTGCTGAAATGCGCATTATTAATCTCCTTATTAATCTCCTTCCCGATTTTCCTTCCCTGATCCCTCCCCCGTGCTTCAGGCAGAGCTTATGCCAAGCAAATGGGTTAGTCAATTCCTAATCCCAGGCCAGGCGGGTACTTTTCTCTGGATTATCGGGGGTTTCGTTTGCTAAAGTGCCTGTGTTGCTATTTTCCAAATTGTCGAGATTTGCGGCTGCGGTGAAAGACTTTCGTTGCAATTTCCCCACTGCTATGAAGCGCACCATTCGTGTTCCGGTTCTGGCGGGAGTCGCCATCGCCCTCGCCTCCGCTCATCTGCCGGCGCAGAGTCAAGCCCCCAGAAGTTCTTCCCTCCAGGTGGCGGTGGGAACCGCCGTGGCGCAACCCGGAACGGAGGTTCACCTTCCCGTCACCTTAAGGAAGGGGGCGGAAAAGAATATTGTCAAGGTGACGAGTCGGCTGCGATTCCCAAAAACTCTCACTTTCGTGGAAGCGGAGCCGGGCTTGGGCGCAGAAATCGCGCAGGGACAGGTCAAGGCGGAACTGAGCAAACAAGAATATCCAAATCATCGGGTGCTTGAGCTAACCGTAACAGCAAAAGGGCCCTTGCCTGACTCGGTGTTGACGGTTCTTATTTTCGAAGTAAGCACCGAGGTCAGAGTCGGTTCGCACGTGAAGGTGGACAACCTGCAGGCCAGAGCCTGGTCCCAGGCTAATAAGGAAATCCAGCCGGCCTCGGCCCAGGGAGGAACCGTGCTGGTCGTGGAAACGTTGTTTGTACCCAGTTGTTTTTTCTATATGCACTGAATACACTGATCGTTCCGCCCTGTCGAACCGGCAATAAGGCTTGCCGGGATTGCCGTTGAGTCAGATTTCCGGTGAACCTCCACGGGGTTGTCGACAAGCAACGGGTCAGACGAGGGGTCAAATCGGGGCCGAAGGAGTCCCGGAAGGGGAGAATAAGCTATGAATGTGCATAAGCCGAAGCAAGTTTTTCATCTTCTGAAGGCAGTCGGCGCACTGGCGGGGGTCGCCCTGATGATGTCGGCGACTCCCATGGGTCCGAAAGCGCTCTCGCTGGTGGCTGCTCAAAGAGAGACGGCCGTCGACGCGAAG
>JACQGG010000210.1 GCA_016199665.1 Acidobacteriota bacterium
CGGGTCAATATACGAGTATTCGTATGTCCTGTCAAGCTCAGATGGGCCAGTCGCATAACCACCCGCTGCAGCCGCCGGCGGGCGTCGGTCACGGGGTGAATTCATCGGGGGCTGGCGCCCGCCGCGGCTGAGCGGGGGCGAGCTGTTGCCATGACCGATGAGGAGCTCATCGCGGCGCTTGAGGGCATACGACGAAACATGATCGCCGTAGCAACGGGTGGTCCGCGAATCCAGGACGTAAACGAGCAGTACCAACGCCTGTTTGCGACCGTGGCAGCAGAGCTCGCACGCCGACACATCGACAATCCGATTACCTACGGAAGTCTGTGGGATTGGTATGGCCGTTGGAGCACAGGTGATCTTCCAAGCTACCAGTCTCGGCGGGTCTTCGTTGGCGACCTCATCAACCCTCTTGTTAACCGCATCCGCACGGGGCGTGTCGAAGATGTGGCACCTACTGGGTGGCAGCGCGTCGATCGAACGGTTGGGGAACTTCGTGACCGGCTAGCGTCAGCTCGCAACGAGGAGCAGTTTCAGGCGGTCGGACTTCTGGGCCGGGACGCCCTCATTTCGATTGCTCAGGCTGTGTACGTGCGCGAGCGGCACCCGCCGCTGGACGGTGTCGAGCCCAGCCCTACCGACGGGAAGCGCATGCTTGAGTCCTACTTGGCAGTCGAACTGGCGGGGGGCGCCAACGAGGAGGCGCGGCGACACGCCCGTTCCGCTCTCGATTTTGCGAACGCTGTCACGCATCGCCGCACCGCAACATTCCGAGACGCTGCGCTCTGCGTGGAAGCCACCACAACCGTAGTTTTCAATGTCATAGCGATTGTCGCGGGCCGAAGAGATCCTCAATAGCAGCGGCTCGCTAACAAGCGGCTGCACTTGACGGCGGCCGCGGTAGGATCCGGACCATTCGGAACATCGGCGTACAGCCGCCGCAAGTGAATCCACATGCTGGGCGGACTGACCCGCAGCTACAGATTCTTGAGAAGGCGGTCGTAATCAGCGTGGCTGCCAATCCAGAACCAAGTGATTTCTTCGTTTTCCAGGAGCCCAACTGCGCGGTATCCCAGTGTCACGCGAACGGAGTAGATATCGCGACCATGGACCTTCTGAAAATGGAGGCTCGGATGCGCGGAATTGTCGCGAAATAGGGCATACGCCTTTCGGGCAAGGTCCCGAACCTCAGAGGGCAGTTCGCGATACGCCGTCCAGAAACGGGCCGTCGCCCGCGATCTCACAGCTTGTCCGGATCGAGTTCGGTTGTCTTGCCAGCAGCTCGCTCGGCTCGGGCCTCAGCCGCCAGCTTGCTCAAGGCGTCCTGTGAGGTTGCGAACTGGTTTGCCCATAGTTCTTCGTCGTGCAGCTCGTCAAGCAACCAGCGTGCGAGGCGATCCTGCTCCTCGACCGACAGGCTCTCAAGTTTCGCTATTGCAGTATCCAGTGTTCGGGTCATGGCTATAGTATAGCGGTTTGTGCCGCCGCCCAACACCACGTTGCAGCCGCCAAATCCGCGCGCCACGGTGATGCAGGCCCGAGAGAGTCGGCTCGCGCGGCCTGCGGCTGAACGTTAGGCCGTTGGGCAGCTTGAGAACCTACAGGGCGAGGACGAGGCGCAGCCCGCTATCGATGTCTTTCAGTAGCTGGCCCCGAAGCCGTCCTGCACGTTCGAGCAGGAAGTCGCGGTCGACGGTTATCACTTGGGAGACGTTGGCCACCGAGTCCTTTGGAAGCCCAGAGGCTTTCGCAGGAACGAGGACATTACCAGGGGCTTCCACCAAGCGAAGGTTGGTCATGAGGGCGACGGCAATGACGGTGCGCAGGCGGCTGCGATTGAAGGCATCGCTTTGTACAATGACCACGGGGCGCCGGTATCCGGGTTCTGAACCGTCGGGTTCCCCGAGATCGGTCCACCACACCTCGCCGCGCTCGATTACCACGAGTCGCGTGGGAGAGAACGGGCCTGCAGGCGACGCATGGCCGCGTCAAGTCGGCTGTCCTCGGCTGCGTAGACGGCATCGAGCCGGGCCGTCACTTTGCGGCTCTGGTGCTTGGCGACAAAATCGGCCAAAGCGGTGGCGTACAGGCGGCTCCGGGAGACACCCAAGCGTTTTCCGAGGCTTTCGGCAGATTCAAATAGTTCGTCTGGGATGGACAGGGCGACCTTCATACCTTAGTATTACCACGGTATGAACCACGGGGCAAGCTGCCCACACTTATAAGGCCCCGGTTTGTCAACAGGCACAAAACTCCTATGAGCGCTTTCGCGCTTCTTTCCTATGAGGTCGCTGTTGTCTCTGTCGGTTCTCTGACTTTGTTTCACAGTTGCGGGGCAGGTTTGGCGTCGCCATTCTTGCACCGGCTCAGTTTCTGAATCGCATGGGAGTGCTTTCACGAGTGCATTAAGCCTTCGGATTCCCGCGTCGCTTCATCGCGAGCTCCGCGAATTGGCCCGCCGCGAAGGAGTGTCCATCAACTCGGAAGTTCCGATCCAGACCAGCCCGGCCTAAACCTCTCCCTTTTCTCTTCTGCTTCTTGTAAATTGTCCTGGCATGTCACAAACCGTTCAAGACGTAGTGGCGCTCGCCCGAAGCTTGGTCGCCATTGAATCGACCACCGGCAATGAGTCAGCCGCAGGGGATTTTCTGCTGGGGTACCTGAGGTCCGAGGGATGGGACGTCGAACGCCTTCCGGTTGACGCCGGCCGCTGGAACCTCTTTGCCCGCAGAGGGGATCCAAAGATTATCTTTTCCACCCACATAGATACGGTACCCCCCTTTGTTCTGCCGGCCGAGGATGACGCCTTCATTTACGGCCGGGGCGCCTGCGACGCCAAGGGAATCCTGGCGGCTCAGGTTTCTGCTGCCGCCGAGTTGCTGCGCGAGGGGATGAGCTCTGTCGGTCTGCTCTTTGTGGTCGGAGAAGAGCGCAACAGCGCCGGCGCTATGGCGGCAAACCAGTGGATTCTGAGCCAGCCGTTTGCCGGGAAGGTGCGGTTCCTGATCAATGGGGAGCCGACGGAAAACAAGCTGGCTCTCGGCACCAAGGGTTCGCTGCGGTGTCTGCTGGAAGCGACAGGGCGGTCGGCGCATTCGGCCTATCCTCAACTGGGTGTGAATGCGATTGAAAAACTGCTCGACGCGCTGCAACAGGTTCGCAAGCTCCCGCTTCGCGCCGATCCGGAGCTGGGTGGGGAGACCGTCACCATTGGAACCATCGTGGGCGGCACCCGGCCCAATGTGGTCCCCGATAGTGCCTCGGCTGAGGTGATGTTCCGTCTCGTTTCCGACTCAGAGCCGCTCAAACGCGAAATGGTGGGCCGGATTGGTTCCCTGGCCGAAGTTCGCTTCGAGTTTGAAGTGCCGCGGGTCCGCTTCAGGCGGGTGGAGGGATTTGAGACGGCGCCCATGGCGTACACAACGGACATTCCCTTCCTGTCAAACTTTGGCGAGCCCCTCTTGCTGGGTCCCGGCTCAGTCCACGATGCGCACACTCTGGGAGAGAAGATTTCCAAGAAGGAATTGATTCGGGGAGTGCAACTTTATGCCCAACTGGCGCGGCGCTTGTCAAAGGAGCTCTGATCTGACGCCGGATTACAGATGATGATGGATGATGGATGGTGGATTTGCGATCCGCGATCTGCGATTTGGTTTTTGACTTTCGATTCCAGACCTGAGAAATTCTTAGGCATGAGCAAGATACCGGTTGCTATTTTGGGCGCCACGGGCGCCGTCGGTCAGCAGTTTGTCGCGCTGCTGGCCGATCACCCCTGGTTTGAGATCGCGGCCTTGATGGCCTCGGAGCGATCGGCCGGCAGAAGCTACGGCGAGGTCGTCACCTGGAAACAGCCGGTGACCCTGGCGCGCCGCATTGCCGCGATGACCGTACGGCCGTGCCAGCCGGGCGGCGATTTTGCCGTTGCCTTCTGCGGCCTGGATGCGGCCGTTGCCGGCGAGATCGAAGAGGCCTTTGCGGCGGCAGGCCATGCCGTGGTGAGCAATTCCAGAAATCACCGGCTTGAGCCGGACGTGCCGCTGGTAATTCCGGAACTGAATCCCGACCACCTGCGGGTCATTCCGGGTCAGAAGAAGAATCGGCGCTGGAAAGGTTTCATCGTTACCAACTCAAACTGCTCCACTATGTTTCTGGCCATGGCGCTCGGGCCGATTCACCGCCGTTTCGGCTTGGAGAAAGTGTTTGTGACAACGATGCAGGCGATTTCAGGCGCGGGCTACCCGGGAGTTCCTTCCTGGGACATCCTGGGAAACGTAATCCCGTTTATTGCCGGTGAAGAAGAAAAGATTGAGGCGGAGACGCGAAAGATTCTCGGGTCGGTCGAGAAGACTGTCATTGTGCCGGCCGCCTTTGCCATCAGCGCCCAGACCAACCGGGTTGCAGTCGAGAACGGACACACCGAGTGCGTGTCGATCGGTTTGAGAAACCGCGCCACGCCCGATCAGATCCACCGCCTGCTCGGCGGCTTCAAGGGGGTTCCGCAGAAGTTGAAGCTCCCGTCGGCGCCTCTGCACCCGGTCATTGTGCGTTGCGAGCGCGACCGCCCTCAACCCCGCATGGACGTGATGGCGGAAAAAGGGATGAGCACTCTGGTCGGCAGAATTCGGCCCTGCCCCATCCTGGACATTCGCATGGTCCTGCTTGGCCACAACACCATCCGGGGGGCGGCAGGAGCGGCGATCTTGAATGCCGAGTTGCTCAAGGCGCGCCAACTCTTGTAACCAGTCCTTTCCCGCAGCACAGCCGGCGCGCCTATGATTGTCATGAAGTTCGGCGGATCTTCGGTGGGAGGTTCCGATGCCATGCGGCAAGCCGCAGGCATCGTCGGGGAACGGCGGCATCGGGCGCCGGTTGTGGTTCTGTCCGCAATGGCAAAGACCACCGACCGCCTCCTGGAATGCGCCCGAGTGGCGGCCGGATCGCATTTTGAAGAAGCGTCCCGGCTGTTGCAAGAGATCCGGAAGGATCATCTGGCCACAGCCGCCGATTGCATCAAAGCATTTACAGTTTCTCCGGAGGCGCGCGAGATCGAGCGGCACTTCACCGACCTGCAGCGCCTCTTGCAGACCCTCCGGCTTCCGGGCAAGCGCTCTCCCCGGAGCCTGGACGCAATTGCCTCCTATGGGGAGCGTCTCTCCACACTGATCTTCACCGGCCTCTTAAAACAGGAAGGAATAGCCGCCCAGCTTATGGATTCACGGGAGCTGATCAGAACCGGCAGCGAGTTTACCCGCGCAACCCCTGATCTTTCGGCAACGGAAACGAGGCTGCGCGGCGCCATTCCCCCGGTTTGCCGCGCCGGGCGCATCCCGGTGTTGCAGGGGTTTATCGGCTCAGACGACCGCGGCGTCACTACTACTTTGGGACGCAATGGCTCCGATTTTTCGGCCGCCATTGTCGGCGCGCTGCTGGATGTGGAAGAGATCCAGATCTGGACGGATGTTCCGGGGATCCTCACCGCCGATCCGACCCTGGTGCCCCAAGCCCGCAAGATCAAGACCATTTCTTTTTCGGAGGCCGCCGAACTCGCATATTTCGGAGCCAAGGTTTTACACCCCAGCACCCTCCTTCCCGCGGTGAAAAAGAACATTCCCGTCTACGTCCTGAATTCTCGCGATCCCGGCGGGAGCGGCACGCGCATCACGGCACAGTGCCAGAGCAGCCGCAATCCCATCAAGTCGATTGCCTACAAGGAAGGGCTGGTGATGATCAATGTCAGTTCCACGCGAATGCTGATGGCGCACGGCTTCCTGAGAAGGCTGTTCGAGATCTTTGAGCGGCATGAGCGTCCGGTTGACATGGTGGCCACTTCGGAAGTGAGCGTTTCCCTGACGCTGGACAGCGCCGAGAATCTGGACGCAATCGTTGAGGATCTGTCACAGATCGGGGAGGTGCAGGTGGCGCGGAATAAGGCTATCATCTGTCTGGTGGGCGAGAACCTGAAGTTTACTCCCGGCATTGCGGCCCGGGCATTTTCAGCGATTGACACGGTTAATATCCAGATGATCAGCCAGGGAGCGTCGATTATCAACCTCGGGTTCGTGATTGACGAAGACAGGATTTCCGAGGCGGTCAACAGGCTGCACGACCACTTTTTTTCCGATCCGGATCCGGAGATTTTTGAATGAAACTGGCGCTGGTGGGTCGTGGCAAAATGGGGGCTGCCGTGGCGGAACTGGCGCGGGCGCGACACTGGGAAATCACCTGCATGTGCGGATCTGATAGACCGCTGGCGCGGGTGGAAATTGAAGCCGCCGAGGTCGTGATCGAGTTCACAAAGCCGGAAGCGGCCGTGCCCAACATGGAACAGCTTCTGGCGTGGAAGAAGGATCTGGTCGTGGGCACAACCGGCTGGATGGATCGGCTGGAGCATGTGCGGCGCCTGGTTGAGCGCTCCGGTTGCGGCCTTCTTTACGGCGCCAATTTTTCTGTGGGCATGAACCTGTTGTTCCATCTCTGCCGGCAGGCGGGCGGCTTGTTTGCCGGACGGGACTTTGCGCCTTTTGTATTTGAAGCCCACCACGGCGCCAAGAAGGACGCGCCCTCGGGATCGGCACGCGAACTGGAGAGGCAACTGCGGGAGGGAGGACAAGCACGAAGCGTTCCTGTCAGCAGCCTGCGCGCCGGCCGCTTTCCGGGAATCCACGTCGTCGGGTTTGACGCCCAGTTTGAGACGGTCACGCTCAAGCATGAAGTGCGGGATCGCCGCGTCTTTGCCGAGGGTGCGCTGCAAGCCGCCGAATGGATCCGAGGCAGAAAAGGAATTTTTACCTTTTCCGATATGCTGCAGGAGCAGTCAGCTATCGGCAATCAGCGATGAGCTGTCAGCCGACGGCTGAAAGCTGACCGCTTTTCTCGAGGAACTTATGAGACACCCATTTCGAGGCGTTGGAACGGCGCTGGTGACTCCTTTCACGCAGGGAGGCGCCCTTGATGAAAAGGGCCTGCGGCGGTTGCTGCGGCGCCAGATTCGACGGAGAGTCGATTTTCTGGTGCCGCTTGGCACAACCGGCGAGGCAGCCACTTTGAATGAGACGGAATATTTTCGTGTGGTGGAGATTTGCCTGGAAGAAGCGGGAAGCAAACTGCCGGTTCTGGTCGGCGCCGGAAGCAACAACACGGCGCGGGCTGTCCACCTGACCCGCCAGCTTCATCGCATGGGCGCCGACGGAACCTTGCAGGTCGTCCCCTTCTACAACAAGCCGACCCAGGAGGGGCAGTACCGGCACTTCCGGGAAATCGCCGAAGCGACCCCGCTGCCCGTTATCGTCTACAACATTCAGGGGCGGACGGGCGTCAACATGGCGACGCCGACTCTAATGCGTTTGGCCGGGATCGATAACATCGTCGGCGTCAAGGAAGCCTCCGGCAATTTCAACCAGGTGCTGGAAGTGCTGCAGCGGCGACCCGCCGGCTTCGCGGTGCTCAGCGGCGACGACCTCTGGACATTCCCCATCCTCGCCTGCGGCGGCGACGGCGTGATTTCGGTCTTGAGCAATCTCGCTCCCGATCGCATGAGGAAACTCATGGATGCGTCGCTCTCGCAGAAGTGGGACGCCGCCCGGCGGATGCACAACGCGCTGCTGGACCTGATAAACGCCCTGTTTATCGAGTCCAATCCGATCCCGGTGAAGACGGCGCTCGCCGCGCTGGGCTTGATTGAGGAACAGTTCCGGCTGCCCCTGGCTCCCATGCAGGCGGAAAACAAGGAGCGGCTGCTGCGGGTGTTGAAAGAGATGAAGATTCTGCCGCAATGAAAGACCTGGCCGCCCGTATCGAGCGGGAATACGAGAATACGTCTTCCCGGGCGCGGGAAGTTTTTGATGAATTTGTCCGGCTGCTCAACCAGGGTTCGATTCGGGCTGCTGCCAGGGAAGGTTCGCGCTGGGTGGTCAACACCTGGGTAAAGAAAGGGATTCTGCTCGGATTCAAGATCGGCAGGATCCAGAACATCGGGGCATCGTCTCCATTTCAGTTTTTTGACAAAGACACCTACCCCACCCGCGACTTGCGCTTGCCGGCACTGGAGAAAAACATTCGGGTGGTTCCAGGCGGAAGCAGCGTGCGAAACGGAGTCTATCTCGGCAGCAATGTCACGATCATGCCGCCCGCGTATGTCAACGTCGCCGCCTACGTCGATGACAACACGATGATCGACTCGCATGCCCTGGTTGGTTCCTGCGCGCAGATCGGAAAGAACGTCCACATCAGCGCGGCGGCACAAATCGGAGGTGTGATTGAGCCCATCGGCGCCGTGCCGGTCATCATCGAAGATGACGTATTGGTGGGCGGCAATTGCGGCGTTTATGAAGGGACCCTGGTGCGGCAGGGCGCGGTGCTCGCGGCAGGGACTATTCTGACGTCAGGGACGCCGGTTTACGATCTGGTACGCCGCAGGGTTTACCGCAAACAAGGGGACCAGCCGCTGGAGATACCCGAGAATGCCGTGGTTGTTCCCGGTTCGCGCGCCCTTTCCGAAAACGATGAATTCTCGTCCGGTCTCTCTCTGTACGCTCCAATCATCGTCAAATACCGCGACCAGAAGACGGACGCCGCGACGCAGTTGGAAAAGGACGTGCGGTAAGAGGAGAGGGGGGACGGGGGAC